>NZ_JBPKBO010000002.1:0-179917 GCF_051172775.1 Arthrobacter sp. Ld5 | reverse complement strand
CGCCCACCCCCACTCGCCGTGGGAGCGCGGCACGAACGAGAACACCAACAGGCTGATCCGCGAATACCTACCCAAAGGCGTCGAGATCACCAGCCACCAGCCCTACCTCGACGCCATCGCCGACGAACTCAACGACCGACCGAGAGCCACCCTGGGCTACCTCACACCCCGGGAAGTCTTCACCCGACTACTCACCGACAATGTTGCTTCCACCGGTTGACAACAAGCACTTAGGATCGTCGTCTTTACCCCAGGGAAGACTGTCGTATGAAGAATTGCTCATTTGCTCAACAAGCTTTCCACCGGCTACTTCGCCGATATGGAAAGTAGGCGGAGCCTCATCAGTTCGACGGATCCTGCGCCATCTTCCACGACTGGAAAGCGTCGAGATTGTGCTGTCCTTCAGATCCGAGAGTATAATTGTCGTCCCGCTGGCCTGCACATCCGCCGCTGGTACCTGCCATATCGAAACGCGTCCGGCCTCGTAGGTCGTCGCGGCTGAGCTATTGTCTCCTTCTTCTTCGAATGGCTTTAGTCGAACTACTGCAATTGTACGCCATTCATCGCCCTTAGTTTTGGTTACGATCTGGAAGCTGTGAGTAAGTTGAGAAACCGAAAATAGGCCAATGCCGATTCGTCCAATGAGGCGACGACCTCCTGGGCTCAGAAACCTATTTTCTCGATCTGTAACATTCAGGTGCTTGCCCCGGTCAGACCGCTTTGCACTACCACCGATGTGATTAATGAGATGTGCGAGCACATCGGGTGTCATGCCATTTCCGTTGTCGGTCACCGTAATCCGTGAGAAGCGAGGCCTATCAGTTTGAATCGTAACTTCCGTAGCATCGGCGTCATAGGCGTTGGATATTAGCTCGCGTAGGGCACTCGATGGTTCCCGGTAAATTCCATCGGTGACTCGGGCGAGAACTTTCTCATCCGTTCGTAGCGTTGCGTGCGCGACCTGCCCGCCTCTACTCGCGGAAATCCGAGTAGCTAGGGTCGTCGCCTCGGCGCTCGAGTCGTTCGCGTGCGGATTCTGTTCCATTTTTCCCTACCAACCACTGGTTGGATTCATCGATGAAAGTTTGCTGAGCAGGGTAGGTGTGCAGTTTAGCTTACGGCTTCTAAGTAACGGTCAATTGGGTCGATGCCGATTCGACTTGCCGTGTTCGTGGCTCCGAGAGCATGCGCGATGGAACTTCCTATGGCGAACGCGACGGGTGGTGGAAAAGCATTCCCAATCTGGCGATATACCGACGTCTTGCGACCTGCGAACTGCCATTCAGGAGGAAAGCCTTGCACCCAGGCCACCATTTCATTCGTCAGTCGCGGTATGTGATCGATAGGTGTATCGGCTCCAGGGACTTCGTTTGCAATGCCTTTGCCATCGACACCGAGTTGCAGCCAGGCTGCTTTCGCGCGGGTGGGGCCGAGGTCGGCCCCACCGTGCTTCTTTGATCCTCCGACAACGGTCGGAGCGATGTAGTTCGCTCCTGCCGCCCATGCTTCCGCGCCTTCCCAGCCCCCACTCCTCATTAACGGCAGGAGTACGTTGCCGACGGTAGGAGGCGTGCCCTGTGTGGAGGGCCAGGAGAATTTTCTGAACTTCCGCCGTTTCATAGCCACAAGGATGAATCGCGGGCGCAGCTGGGGGACGCCGAACTCACTTGAGTTGAACAACCGCCAGTCAGAGTCGTAACCGAGCTTGTCGAGAGCCTCAAGGATGGAGTGACGGTACGGCGTGAATCGAGCGGATGCCAACCCCTTCACGTTCTCGAGAAGCACGGCGCTCGGTGAGGCTTCTCGCACGAGACGAAGCGCCTCGGGGAAGAGGTCGCGTTCGTCATCGGCGCCCAGCTGCTTGCCGGCGATGCTGAACGGAGGGCACGGCACCCCACCAGCTAGGAGATCGACGCCGCGATAACTCCTGCCACTGACCTCCCGAACATCACCGTGATGCACGTCCCATTCCGGCCGATTCAGTCGAAGAGTCGCCGCCGCGTCCGTATCGATTTCAACGGCAAGAGAGTGCCCAAACCCTGCCTTTTCGAGACCAACGGACTGACCTCCCGCTCCCGCGCAGATCTCGAGCACGGTGAGTGGTGAAGAGGTGTCTTTCATGTGGTTCATCATCTCATTTCAAGCCGGGTGGTCTTGGCCAGCCCACACGGATCCGTGATGATCGAGGGAGCGCCGCGCACTCAGGGCAAGATCAGAAGACGGTAGTCACGCAGGTTTGGGGGCCCCTTTTATGCTCGGCGTCGAAATCGCCACTGCCAGCTTCAGTGCTTGGCTGACGTCGGGGGTCTTCAGTGGGTGGACGTTAGGCGGGCCAGGAGATCATTGCGCTCCGCCTTCGGTAGCAGCCTTACGACAGCCCAAGCCCTATCGAGGAGCTGTGGCGTCCTGTAACCAGCCTGTATCCAACGGGCGAGCAACATCGTGTCTGCAGCACCAAGTCGAGAAGCGATTTCGTAAGCCACCTCGCTAGATTCACTTCCGCTAAGCGGATTTCGACACCGTCCACATGTAGTCGTATATCGTCCCGCCGTGCCAGCTGAGGCACACCATGTGACGGTCAATTGCCCGGAACGAGAAGGGTCGTCGCTGTACGTTTCTCCAGCACCTATGCCGCAGAACGCGCAGGCGAAGTTGTCGCTAGCAAGAGCTTCTCGGCGCTCTCGATCGCTAGCGCTGCGCGTGACACTTGACCTGTAGCTGGGGTCCCATACATGGCCGCCTATCTTTACGAGCCGAAGTTCGTCTACAGCTAGTGACCGTTCCTGCATGTACGTGGATAGGATCCATCCGTCCTTCCTCAGATCCCGCATGCGACGGTCAATCTGCTCCACCCCGGGGAAGGCCTCTCTGAGCTGCGCTTTGGTGAACACACCGCCTTCACCTACCTGAGTAGCCAGCCACATGGCCGCCCGGGTGCGTGTCCCGGCATTGCTCGTTTTCCAGTCCGGAAGATCCATGGTGCTGATTATTTACTACGCGAGGCGTTGTGGACAACGCAAGACACGTTGGGTTCTCGTAGCTTCGCCTGGAGGGTTGACGAGGGAAGAGACGTAGTATGCAGTCAGGGTATTTCCAATGAGGGAGACAGCAGTGAGCAATGTGCCAGCGCGCACGCAGGACAACAAAGCCATCATCGAGGAGAGGCTGGCAGCAAGCCGCTCTGCAGAGGGAGTCCAAGAGACTGTCTCAATCGAATGGCGCGGTACCTCGATGCATCTGCCAGTTATCTCAATGCCCTTGGAGATCTTGTACTACAATCCCGCGACACATCGCATACGGGCTCAGCGAAGCATTGACAGCGCCAAAGACGAGGACTTGGACCGTGATCCATATGGCGATCTCGGTCAAACCTACCTTCATCAGCTCCTAAAGGGTGATCCTACGGACCCTGAGTCTGTCGACCCTGCCTTCGAGGCACTCAAAGAAGACCTGAAGGTGCACGGTCAAAGCGATCCGGGAATCATCACTCGAAGCGGAGTTTTGATCAACGGCAATACTCGCCGTGCTGCTCTGTCGGAGCTTAAACAGGAGCACATTCGCGTGGGAGTCCTTCCCCCTGACGCGAGCCTTGACGACCTTCGCTCGATTGAACTCGCTTTACAGCTGCGAAAAGATCACAAGCGCGATTATTCCTTTATGAACTTTTTACTGGCTATCGAGGAACGCATTACTCAAGGGAGGCCGGCTGTTGAAATAACTGCTGATTTCCGCATCAAGCCGAGCACGCTTGAACGGCACTTATGGATCTTGAGCCTTATTCGAGAGGCCATCGACAGAAGTCGGGTCGTCGGTTCGGATGGCCAGCACATTTCTCTTCGTCTGGTGGACTTTGAAGAGCAGCAAGGAAAACTTGAGGAGCTCCATCGAACTTATAAGGCGCTAAAGGTCAAAGCACCGGATGAGGCTGAAGCTCTCCGTGAACAGCGGCTTATGGCTATCGCTCTCAACAAATCCAAAACAGACGTGCGACTAATCGAGTCTGACTTCGTAGACAAATACGCCAAGCCCCTCGTGCCGAAACCCGCAGCAGGCGAAGACGGTACGGTCCGCATCCCTGGTACGCAGCTCTTAACGCCAGGTCCGAGTGCAGTGGTTGAGGCATTGAAGGCGTCAACGACCGCGATACTTCAAGCAAAGTCAAAGACTCAGTCTCATGCAGAAGTGTCTATTGCAGAGCGTTTGGCGGCTCAACAACTAATTACGACGACCAACAGCGCTCTTGATGACGGGTTAGATCTGGCTGGTCGGCAAGGCAGAGTCCTTAAGAGAAAATTGGCAACAGCGGATCGATTGTCCGATGCTAACGACGCCCTTGAGCTGGCATTGGAGGCCGCCGTCGGCGCGAAAGCTACAGGCAACTTCAGCGCGGTGGATTTGGAAGACGAGATTGCAGCCATGCGGCAGAATCTTCACAGACTTGCACAAGTCTTCACCCGTGGCGTCGACGAGCAGACTGATGGCTTGAAATGGCTTCAGGCGATTTCACGCTTGGAAGTCGGGGTGGAAGTATAGAGTGCTTGATCTTCGATTTTCTCTTACAGCGGGGAGAGTTGATCTTTCGAGCGACGAGATCAATGCTCCCGAGCTTCGGATGCTGTCGACACGATTCTCGACCAGCCTAAGCTTGCACAGAACATCCATTACGGTTGAAGTTGACGATTTTCTCGTCAATCTTCGTGAGCTTGCAAGATGGCCACGTGAAGATGGAAACATTCGCTGGGACGCTCGCCTTCTCCGACTTGTTGAAGGGAACGTTCAGGACTCCGAATTGGTCGACGCCTGGCTTGAGGGGAAGGACACTGGGGAGCAAGGAATTCCCGACCTCCCAACCAACTGGGTAGCCCCGCTTACGGAGCACCAGACCCGTGATGTAACCAAGCTGATGGCACTCAACCATGGAGCGAATTTTAGTGTGCCGGGTGCTGGCAAGACCAGGGCGAGTTTGGCTGTGTTCGCGGCTCGTCGGGCCGCTGGATTGGTCGACCGAGTGCTCGTTGTGTCGCCGAAGTCGGCGTTCGAAAGCTGGGAGTATGAAGCTTCGATCTGCTTTAGCGGGCGCCCCACAACAACACATATCTGGACTGGCGGAGTCCCTCCAGATGTAGACATTCTGTTGGTGAATTATGAGCGCCTGCCGATTTCAATATCACCCCTTGTTGCGTGGATGAAAGTTGTACCGAGCCTACTGATTTTGGATGAAGCGCACCGGATGAAACTAGGGGACGCGGGAGCATGGGGACGCGCATGCTTGACTCTTGGTCCGTATGCGACTAGCCGCATGATTCTGACGGGTACCCCTGCTCCGAACGGACCGAAGGACCTGGAAAACCTGTTTTCATTCGTTTGGCCAGGACAGGGTAGAGCGGTAGTCCAACGGGCGGTCGCGCAGGAAGATCTCTCAATCGCGAGCAAAGCGCTCAAGCCACTGTTTACGCGGACGACAAAGTCTGAACTGAACCTGCCGCCGGTTGAAGTATCAATCCGCCGCGTGGAGCTACCACCACTGCACCGAGAGATCTATGACGCCCTTGTGGGGCAGGGAAAGCTAGAGTCAGCTGCTGAGGCGGGTGACATGGCCGCACTAGGCCGGGTCATTCTATATTTGCTGATGGCAGCAACATCTCCTGCGCTTCTCGCCATGGGATCAGACAAGCACGAGGCGCTTCCCTACCGGGTGCCGCCATATCAAGTCCCCGAGAGCACAACCACCATGGAGCTTCTTCGGGACTTGCCGTTGTACGAGCTCAACCCGAAGTACCAGGCAGTGCGTGCCATTGTAGAAGAGAACGCTGCAAAAGGAAGAAAGACGCTAATCTGGTCGACCTTCGTTCGGAACCTTAAGTCTCTTGAAAGAATCCTGGCCGATTTCAATCCAGCTCTGATTCATGGGGGAACTGCCGAAAGGGAAGAGGAGTTGAGGCGCTTCCGGGAGGACCCTTCGTGCGCGGTGCTTCTTTCCAATCCGGCCACGTTAGGCGAAGGCGTGAGTCTTCATCACCAGTGTCATGATGCCGTATACGTTGACCGTGATTTTTCGGCCGGCCGTTTTCTCCAAAGCTTAGATCGCATTCATCGGCTAGGCCTCGCCCAATCTACTCTGACAAAGGTTACGGTATTGTCCGCTTCGGGGACAATCGACGAGGTTGTCGAGGATAGACTTGCCCGGAAGCTTACATTTATGGGGGGTATTCTTGATGATCCGAATGTGCGTGTTCTTGCTGACTTAGAGGAAGATGTCAACGAGAGTGTCGGCATGGATGCGAGGGACGTGGCGGCCCTTACCGCCTATCTCAGTCCATGATTCCCGCAGAGGGGGTTATCGTTGCTGCGGCTCGGTGGGTTGACTTGCTGGGGCGTTCTAGTGAGGCTCAAGCTGCGATCTTTATTCGCTCTAACTCGGAATATGCGGACCTAACACCCACCCAGTACTCCACAGCTTTACAATGGCTGCATTCACTGTCGTGGACTGAGCTGTCAAAAAATGCTGGCGATCGTGTAGGAACACTGAAGAACCTCACGCCGCAGTCGATGAGAGAAAAGCTTCTTACAAGCATCTTAGAATCCGCCGAACCACCATGGCTGGAGGATGCTGACGTATTGGTTCACGGTAGTGACGATCTACCGCAAGACATCGAGCGATGGTCCGAATTGCTCCGGCTCCCAGGCAGCTCGGCGTTGCGCGTCGTCCGCAGAATAGGTGGAAAAATTGACCTAGCTCGGCGTGCAGAAATCGGAGAAGCAGGAGAAATCGCGCTGACTGTACTCCTTGAAGCAAAGTGGCCCGGAGAGATAAAGCGCGTCGCGGCGACCGATGACGGATATGGGTACGACATTTCAGCTTTGGTAAATGACGTTGAGTGGCACCTCGAGGTCAAATCAACTACTCGTAGGGGTAGACTCTCCTTTTTCCTGAGTCGCCACGAGTTCGAAACCGGGTTGTCAGATAAGTACTGGAGGTTGCTCGTTATCGGGCTGGACGACGGTCTGAGGGCCATATGCGTCGCCGAGGTGGACAATGCAGCGCTACGGAAATTCGCTCCGGGTGACCGAGCTACGTCAGCGAGTTGGACAAGCGCGAGGTTTGACCTTGGAAGACATCATCTCAGCCCAGGGCTATTGTTTCTCCCTTGGGATGCTGCTGATAGCGATGCACATAGAGTGCTCACCTCAGGGGTAACAAACCAAAACGCCGACTTCGCCTGGATGCCGGTGGGTGGCGGACAAACAACGGAGCTGGCTATACCTAGCCCTGAATAACTCAAGCAGGGGGTAGGCGCCTTGATTCAGTGCGCTTCAATATCCAACTGCCATCGTTGCGCCTGGCTGAGGTGCGGGTCGACTCGCTTCTGCGAAAGGTCACAATTCTTTGACGTCCAATGTCATTGGACAGTCGAAGAACTCAATGCGGGCTGGGCGGGATCAGCCTGCTGAACGCTACATGTGTTGAAGCGGAGCTTGTTCTGCCTGCCTGGTCGAATCCGCTTGTCTGGTTCCGATCGGGTGGCAGTTGGAAGCCGGACCACTCATCGGCGTGAGCAATGAAGCATCGCAATGATGCCAACTACGCCGGCGGCGGTTTGCTGAATCTTCCCGCGAAGTGCGACGTAAGGATGCCGGGTCGAAGTCGTTGTTCCGCGTTGTTCCCGAAATCTTGACAGATGAGCACTTCGACCCAATGATGATTTAGTCGGCATCAACAGAATCAACGAAGCGCCAAGGGGACGTTGTGAACCATTACACTGCAACACTGAACCGAAGCCAGGGTAGATCGGGGTATTCGGTCATCTTCCGGCACCCCGTGAGGCTTGATCAGGGGACCGGGAGGCCCGGCCGTCGAGTGCGCCGTGGTTTAGGTACCGGGGATTTGGATGAAGCTACTACGCTCGTGGCGCAGCTAAATTCTCTTCTTCAGTCGCCCGAGTTGTGGGAACCGTCTGCCCGCCGCAGTGCCGTCCATCTGATTGATGGACGTGTCTTGGACATTTTCTACGACGGGGTCGAAGCAACGCAGACCGATTTCGCCGCTCTTCGTGAGGCAATGATGCCTCTGCCTTCAAAGGAAGATGGTTATAGGAAGGTCCTCCTGCTCGGTACAACCGGAGCTGGGAAGACTACCGTAGTTCGACAGCTTCTAGGTACTGACCCCGACACTGAACGATTCCCATCCACCTCAACGGCAAAGACCACCGTCGCGGACACCGAGATCATTACTACCACGGATGGCGAGTATATGGCAGCCGTAACCTTCACTCCTCGCGATGAGGTAATCGACTACCTAACCGAAAACGTGTCGGATGCTGCTCTAGCTGTTTTCAATGGGAAGAATGACCAGGAAGTCACTCGCCGACTTCTGGACCACGTCAACCAACGCTTCCGTTTCAGCTACATCCTCGGACGCACGTCCTCGCTAGAGACCGACGATGACGTTGTCGAAGATGATGAGCCCGACCTGATTGATATCGACCCGAAGGACTACGGGGACGTCGACCTAGGGAGCACCAACCAGGTCGTTCTCAATGCTGTGAGGTCCGTGCGGATGGTAGTAGCCCGCCATGCTCAAGCTATTCGCGACGAGTTTCAGGCCGCGACGGAGGACGAGCGCGTCGTTGCTGAATATGTCGAAGAGAACCTAGACACCGAGCTTCGACAGACCGATGAGTTCCACACCATCGTGGATTCGCTCATTGATGAAATTGAAAAGCGCTTCGCCACCCTTGAAGTCGGACACCTGAAAAAAAGTCGTCAGGGTTGGCCGATTAGCTGGTCCTGGATGACTGCAGACCGAGACGCATTCATCAAGGTTGTGACGCGATTTTCAAGTAATTATGCTCCCCTATTCGGTCGATTACTCACTCCACTTGTCAATGGAATTAGGGTCAGCGGACCATTTCATCCCGAGTGGACTGGGCTACCAAGCAGATTGGTGCTCATCGACGGTGAAGGGTTGGGGCATACACCAAAATCTGTGGCGACATTATCGACGCACATCACTTTACAACTTGAGGATGCCGACGCAATCTTACTTGTTGATAACGCAACCCAGCCAATGCAGGCTGCGCCAGTCGCAGCGCTAAAGAGTATCGCCCTATCTGGCAATGCTATGAAGCTGCACTACCTCTTCACGCACTTCGACCAGGTGAAGGGGGACAATTTGCCGACCTTCTCCGCACGAGAGGAGCATGTCCTTGCATCGGTTGAGAACGTGCTTGGTTCAATTGGTGATGACCTCGGGCCGGCGGCGGAGCGCATTCTTCATGCTCGGCTCGAACAAGCCCGGTTTTTCGTCGGCGGCATACATGAGCCCCTTAGCCGCACGAAGAAAGTTGGAGCGCGCTCCATTGAGGAATTTGTGGGGCTCATTCATCTTTTGAGCAACCCCGCCGTAGTTGCAGATGTCGGCCCAAGTCGGCCAGTGTTCGACAGAATGAACCTGTCACTCGCTGTCACCGAGGCGGCAAAAAACTTCCACACTCGCTGGAGGGGGCTTCTGGGGTTAGACGTGAATCCGGAGGCACCAAAGGAACATTGGACGCGGGTCAAGGCTCTCAGCCGACGATTGGTAGACGGGCGAACCGACGAGTACGAAAGTCTGAAGCCGGTGGCCGACCTCCGCAATGCTCTGCAACGGCAGGTGTATCTGATGCTGCAGCAACCCGTCAGGTGGGAGGGAGGAGAGCCCAGCGACGATGAACGTCAAGCGATTATTGATGAAGTCCAAAACGCAGTAACTAAAAGGCTGATGGATCTCACGAGGCAGCGGCTGAAGGAGGACGTACGTCCCGGCTGGCTCGACGCTTACACCTTGCGTGGTCCTGGATCGACATTCGAGCGAGCTCGGGTCATCGCCTACGAGGTTTATGACAGGGGTGCCCCTATCCCCTCGGTAAGTGCCTCCCCAGATCAGAACGGCCTGATGAACGACGTCGCCACCCTAGTCTCTGAAGTAGCGGAAGAGTTTGATGTCGTCTTGTTGTAGACCGGGTTATCAGGCAAGCCCTTCTCTGAGTAGCGGACAGCTCCGAGGGGCAGCGTTGCATGTGGTGGCAGCTAATGGTTGGTGGGCTGAAAGCCAATCGGCGTCAGGGCAGGGGAGGCAGCAGGACTGAGCTGAAGGGAGGGCGGTCCCCAGAGAAGTTGAGCATGTTGAGCATCGACCTACCACGAGGAAGGGAGATGAGTGCCTGAGTTCTGCAAGCACTTGGTGTGATTAGGCTGCGCAAACGCCGGTTCTATACCTTTCATTCTGTACGAGACCTGCTAATTTCGCTGCTTCGCCGCCGAGCAAGATGCGTGAATTCGACCGTTGTGCGATTGAGGAGTGATACTCGCACAGACAGAGGTTCAGTTGCATTTTGCGGCAACCCGCTATCCTGAAGGCCCGTGCGCAGCGTCGCGCCCGGTTGCAGGAGACAGGTGCCGTCCATGCAGCAGCTTCCCACGCCCAGCATCATTCAGAACCAGCACAACCACACCCCGCCGTCACAGCTGGACCGCATCACCGAACTCGCTGGAGACCTCGCCGGGCAGTTCGAGCTGGTGCCACTCCTCGAACGCGTCCTTGGACACGCCGCCGCCCTCCTGGGGTGCGAGAGCGGCTCCATCTCGATCGTCCATGAGGCCGAGGGCTACTACCGCAAGGAAGTGGACCAGGGCGTCGGCTGCCGCGAGGGCCAGACTTTCCCCCTGACCGAGGGGCTCACCGGGCAGATTGTGACGACCCGCGGCACGGTCATCCTCGACCGCTACTCGTCCGTGCCGATGGGCCACATCGACCCGGCAGACCCTCGGTGGGGGAGCGCCGTCATCGGCGTCCCCATCACGTGGGCCGGCACGATCATCGGCACGTTCGCGATCTTCAGTGACGGACCGGGCCGCGTCTTCAGCCTGGCCGACGCCTCCCTCGTGGAACTGTTCGCGAACCACGCCGCCATCGCGATGATGAACTCCCGGCTCCACCAGGCTGCCGCCGCGAAGGAACGCGAAGCCGCTGTCGCCGGCGAACGCGAACGCGCCGTACAGGAGGTCCACGAGACCATTGGCCGGTCCCTGGGCTCGCTCCTGCTGCATCTCGATCGCGCGGACAAGGCGACGCCCGGCGGATCCCCGTCCATCCAGCACATCGACGCCGCGCGGGTCCTCGCCCACGAGGCGCTCTTCGAGACGCGCCGCACGGTGCTGGGCTTCGGTCCCTCCAGCTTGGCCGGTCGCACGCTCGAGGAAGCGGTCCGCCAGGAAGTCGACCGGATCAACGCGAGCTACTCGATCGACGTGACGTTCCTCGTGACCGGTGAGCCCCACGACCTGGCGCCGGCGGTGGCTCACCAGCTCTTCATGATCATTCAGGAGGCGATCGCCAACGTGGTGGTGCATGCACACGCGAGGACGTGCCGGGTGGGCATCTTCTACGACACCACCGGTATCGCCGCCGTCATCGAGGACAACGGCCGTGGGTTCGAGGATCCGGAGACGACGAGTCTGAAGGGCAGCCGGCTCGGGCTGCACGGCATGGCCGCCCGCGCCCACTTCCTGCGCGGCGAGCTCCACGTCGATTCGACGCCGGGCTGGGGCACGAGCGTCCGGGCCGAGGTGCCCTACTCCTCGAACGGCGATGCCTCCCGTGAACGGTGGAAGGTCCTCGTCGCCTGCACCCAGCCCCTGCTGCGGGCCGGACTCGTCCGGCTGCTCGAGACCTCCGAACCGTCCATACAGGTGCTGGGTGAGGTGGGGACGCTTGAGGACCTCACGGAATCTGTCTCCCTGCTGCAGCCGGACATGCTGGTCCTCGACGAGCACCTGCTCGCCGAGTACGCCCATGCCCGGTCGCAGAAAGGTGACACCGTGGAGCGGCCGGTCGTCGCCGTCGTCGACCGCCCCACCGGTGAGCAGTTGGCGGCCGCAGCGTCGTCGGGCGTACGGGGATTCCTCTCCCTCTCCTCCGCACCCGCGGAGGTGGCGCGCGTCGTCGTCGCCGCCGCCCGCGGCGACGCCCTGCTGGATGGCGCGATGTTCACGCGACTCACGGAGACCCGTGCGACGGACGCCGGCGAGGCGAGCCGGTTGACCGCCCGCGAACTCGAGGTCCGGGACCTCCTGGCCGAGGGCCTGGCGGACAAGCAGATCGCCACGCGGCTCGCTATCTCGGTGAAGACGGTCGAGAAGCACGTGAGCGCCATGCTGCGGAAGACCGGGGCACGTAACCGCACCATGCTGGTGGGCCTGCAGCACCAGGGTCAGGCCATCGCGAACTCCAGGTAAGCGGCCGCGCCGCCGGCACGCCTGCCAGGTGTGCGGCTCAGAGGATAGCTAGGAAGACCCAGCCGCGGTGGCGTCGAGGATGAACCGGGCTGTCTCCTGCGGCTGGTCCCAGTGCGGGAAGTGCCCGCAGTCCTCGAAGACGTGCAGGGTGGCGTCCGGATAAAGGGACATGGCGACGGCGGCCTCGCTGAGCGGGGTGACCCTGTCCGCCCGGCCCCAGCCGAACGCCAGCGTGCCCTTGATCGTCCCCTGGGGCGCACCCGCCTGGCGCGGTCCGTGCGCGAGCGACTTGCGCGCTTCGTCAAGACTGGGCGAGGTGGCGAATCCGCGCAGCTCCGTTAGGACGAGGTCCGGGTCGAGCTTCCAGGGAGCGGCGGAGAACTGGGCGAGCAGTGCCGTCCGGCCCGCAGCCTGCTGGACGAGTGACGGCAGGGCGGACTGGATGCGCCGTACCAGCGCGATGGACGCGGTGATGCTGGCGTTGAAGATGCGCACCTGGGTGTCGTTCCAGAATCCTCCGGGATCGAGGGCGACGACGTTGCCGGCGTGACCCCGCCGCGCCAGCTCGACCACGATCCGCGCACCCATCGAGCTTCCGACGAGATCGGCGTCGCGCAGGTTCTCCTGCTCGAGGAACTGTGCGACGGCGTCCGTCAGGGTCGCGATGCTCACCTCGCCCGCGAGCGGCTTGCTGCCGCCGAACCCGGGCAGATCGATGGCGATGACCTCGCGCTGTCCCTGCAGCAGGGGGAGGACGGGGTCCCAGGTGCGGACGCTCGAGCCGAGCCCGTGCACGAGGACGAGGGGCCTTCCGGCGCCGGTTCGTTCGGTGTTCAACATGTATGAGCCCTTCGTTGCCATCGCGAGAGCCCAGTCTAGGGTGTGTCTCCTGACCCTTGGGCGAGAGGCCGATCGCGTGTAGCACGGCGCCGCCCGCCGAGGAATCCCAAGCCGACGGGCAGCCTGAGGTCCAGAATCCATTGGCGTTCCAGCTCGAGGACTTCCTGATGCACAACTGGAACCGCACGGCCTTCGGCCGCGACTACGACACTTCCTCGACCAAGGACGTCGTACACATGTCGGTTGCCGCCAACATCCGCTTCCTGCGTTACCGGGTCGAATTCCACCTGGACGAGCAGCTCACCCTTTGGTCAGTCGCAGTTGTCGCAGAGGTCTGTCGCGGGCAGTTGGAGCCCGCAGGACGCGCAGACCGGGCGCTCCCGCGGCTCGGGCTTGTTCCTCCGGCTGAGGTGGGCCTTGTACTCACGCGTCAGGTTGGGCTGAGCGTTCTCGGGCAAGTCCGGGCAGAACCGCCGGTAGCACTCCAGACGCTCCTCCGCGGCGACGACCTCTAGCTGCTGCAGGTCCTCGATCCGGTCCCGGCCGGAACTGTGCAGGGCCCCTTTGAAGCCGTCTCCGACTCCGCCGTCCGAGGCCCGCACCACAAGGGAGGTCAGCCGCGGGTGGCCGTCGGTCTCACAAATGCGGATCGTTCGGTTCAGCACCCGGGACGCCCAGGTGTTCGCGAGCTGGTCGGAGGGCAGACGCGTGATGGCTGCGACCCGCTCTTTGAGTTCGGCGTAGGTGATGGTCCTGTTGTACTCGCTGGCGACCTCTTGCAATACGCCGACGGCAGCGCGTGCCTCCGTCTCGGTGACAGTGATGGCGACCGTAGTGCCACCCTGTGACTTAGTTACATCAGTCAACGTCGTCTCCGCTCGGTCGGGGTTCTCCCGATAGTTGCGACGGCTGGGCGGTTCCCTTCGCGCGTGACGTCACTCGATACCAAAATCGAATTCACCTTTCTGGTGGTGCCCGAAGCGTTCCCTGAGGAAGTTGCCCGTGCTGGTCAGTTCCGCAGATGTCTGGCGATGGCGGCTGGAATGCAGTGTGTCGGCCTGACGGGACAGGAGTTGAAGCTGCTCGTCGAATTCTTCATTGGCTGTCTTTCCGTTTGGCTGCCGGTTCTCGACCATTGCAGGCGGTATCGCGAGATACCCCCGAAGAACGGCCGGAAGGTACTCGCGGATGATGGCTGACAGCTCGTACTCGAAACGGGCATCCTTCGAAGGCTGTCGTATCTCGGCGTCGATTACCGCGTCCAACGTTTGCGATGTTTCAAGGATGGTGACGTACGCGCCCGACGGGAGCCGGTGCTTGTTCTGCTTGGCATGCGAAGCAATCCAGACCAGATCAGGGGACAAATCACTCTTGGTGTCATAGCGTCGTAGCAACAACATAACTGGATAGAGGGAGTTGCCTGGTGGGGCGCAGAGCATTGACGTTCTCGGATCGGGCGGACATCGCGGTTGGGATCCGAGCGGGTCATTCCGACCGCCCTACCTCGACGCCATCGCCGACGAACTCAACGACCGACCGAGAGCCACCCTGGGCTACCTCACACCCCGGGAAGTCTTCACCCGACTACTCACCGACAATGTTGCTTCCACCGGTTGACAACAAGACTTGCTGACGGGCCGAACGAGGGCGCATATCCCGGCGCGGGCGGAGCCTGCTGGTAGGCGGGTTGGAAGGGCGCGTGCTGCTGGGCTATTACTACCTCGCGCTGGGGCCGGTGATTCTTTCGGGGCAGCCAGAGATCGCGAAGCATGAAGCACCGCACTGCTGCCACTGCCATCGACCCAAGACCCGCTAAAGCCGTCAGGTTATAAAGGGCACTGCCCTCAGGGCCTGTGAGGGAGAAGGCCAAGATGAAGACGCCTGCATAAAGCGCGCCCTCTATCATCACTTTCTTGTTTTTCGCACCTATGCCGATGAGGAGTACGAAAAATGCAACGAAAACAGAAAAGAGGAGGGCCAGTAGTGCCTTGAAAACGTTTCCGGCAGTGAACCGTGACATTGCTAGCCTCTCGGGGGGAAGGTTGCGACGGCATCGGAAGCGTGGCTGCGTTCCAGTTGCAGTCGGGCCCGGTCGACCTGGCCCTGGAGGACCTGCACGGTCTGCTTCATCGACTGCGCTGCTTCAGCCTTGTACCGGTCGACCTCGTCCATGGCCTGAAACACGTTGTCGAAGGCCTGTTGCAGTTTGGCGGGGTCGATGGTCGCTTTCGCTGCGTTCTGGTGTATCGCGGTACCTTGAGTGCGCAGCAGCTCCGAGGTCGAGACGATCATGTCCGCGGTCGTCGAGTTCAGGGCATCGATCTGTGCCAGCACGATCTTCTGCTGTGCCAGCGCCTGCGCAACGATGACAGCAACCCGCAGTGCGGCCAAGGTAGTGCCCAATGCCCGGTCTACGCCTTTGATGAGCTCCGTGTTGTTCTTCTTTACCACGTCAAGAGCGAGATAGCCCTGTATGGATACGGCCATCTGGGTCATCAGATCCTGGTGGCGCTGGCGGACGTAGAAAAGAGCATCCGCTTCGAGGGCGGTCGCGTCGTCCGTTTTCCCCTGGTTGCGCAGTCCCACGACTCGTTCCTCGAGCCCGTTTCCCAGATGGTTGGCGAGTACCGCGTAATTCGCCAGTTGCCCCATGGCTACCCAGAGAGCGTCCCGCTCGGTCTGGATTGCCGCGTTGTCCTGTCGCAGCTCGTCCTGCCCGCCCTTGAGCGCTTTGGTGATGGCATCAAGCTGCGCTTGCGCTGACTCGTACTTCATGAAGTACCGCTCGATCGCGTTGCCTCCAGGCAGGAACCTAAAGATGCGTTTTGTGCCGGCCAGGTCGTGCCGTTTTGGGTCCAGCGCGGTGACGATCTGGCGCAGTTCTACCAGGGTATTTCCTGTGCGCGAGGCAGGGTCAGCTCCCGTGGCGGCGAGGGCGGCTGCTGGCCTGTTCAGCATGCGGTTGGAAGCGGTACCAGCCTGCTGCATCGTGCCTTCACCCAAACGAGTCAGCTGCGCCATTTTCGTCTGGAATTCCGGGCTCTGCAATGGAGTCGCCAACAAGTCATCAAGGAAGTTCTTCGCGGTCTCGGCGTGTTTGCGTTGAGCGTCTGCATCTACCAGAACCATGCCGCCGACCTTCTCCGGTTCATGGATAGCTACCTCCACCACTGGCTTCGGTGGCTCTAACACAAGAGGACTGTCTACTTCTGGATATTGGGCACTACTGAGGTCGAGTGGATTCGACATGACTTACTCCTCGGTCTCCGGAACTAGCTGAATCCTAGCTGGATTAACTAAGTACGGCGCATGGCTAAGGGTTTCGGTTCTGTAGCAACAGGCACCCCATCACCAGTTGTTATTGCCGATAGTGTTGGTACGAGTGCCGTACGGAGGACTCACCCTCCCAGGTATTCACCGGTGATGGGGTCAACTGTGCCAGCTTCGATGCCTTCGCACTGGGACCTGCCTGCGTCCGTTGACGGCTCATAGCGCAGGCAGAAAGCTTCGTAGTACGGCATGCCGTTGTTGAGAGCTGCCAGTGCTTCCTCGTAGGTGAATTTCTCCGCCGAACTTGTATCAGTAGCAGACTTTTCGGTTGGAGTCGGTTGGCTTGGGGAACTGGTGGGTAGGGCAGGTGGGGCTGGGGGACTGGCGGTTGGGACCGGAGGGGCTTTCACTGAGGGCATCGTTCCGCCTGGTTCCATGGCTACTTCCTCGCTGAGGCCGTTGGGCTGGATGGTGATGCCAGTGATTCGTTCAGGTAGTTCGGTCGTGGTGGAAGCAAGCCATCCAGTCGAGACCTCGAGCTTCGAGGCGTTCGTGCCGTTGAGGTACTGGTTGTGGAGGTCGGTGGACTTCCCGCTGAGGTCGTCCCCGACGTCTTCTTCGAGTATTGTGCCGTCGGCCAAGGTGTATCCGTACTGACCTTCGACACCGCCGAGGGCGTCCGTGTAGTTCGGGCCCCAATCGGCGACGTGGTAGACGGATAGGTCTTGGAACTCGTAGGCAGTGCCGTCTTTGTCGTAGACCGTGACGAGGTAGACGGACACATCTTCTGTGCCTTGCCTGTTGTCGATGCCGACTTTGGCGTAGCTGACGGGGTCAATCTTCAGGTCGGTCCGTAGTTGCTCTATCTCGGGTGGTCCGGCTGCGGGGATCTCGACGGTGAGCGTTGCTCCGTAGGAGGTTGTCGCAGTAAAGCTTTGGCCGAGCTCGTATGTCTCCGGGGCGTTTTCTGCCGTAGCCGAAGGCACCGTGCTGCTGACGGTGGTCGGCGCATCATCGCTTGTCGGATCCGACGAACACCCCACAAGCGAAAGAGTGGTGGCTAGGGCGAGTGCGGCCAAAGCGTTGATGCGGTACATGGATTTTCCTCGGTCATGACGGCTGAAGTATTCAGGCTACGTCTAGATTCGAGCTGAGCGGTTCAATCGGGCTGCTGAATTGAGATCCATTATTGAGCGTCCAGGCTGGCTACGCGCCAGTAGAGGGTGGCCCATGATCTGCCGAGGTCACGGGCGACGTGGGACGCGGGTTGCCCTTAGTTGGGGAGTCAGCGGACATTGGCGATCTGGCTGTCGGAAAAGAACGGGCGTTGTCCGTCGAGATCAATTCCTTAGTTCCGTCTCTTGGTGTTGGAGTCATTGATACGTTCTCACTTGATCTCCAGTTTCATTTGGGCGAAGGCTGCCATGACGTTGAAGACCATGGACCCGGTCGATGTGCCGATCTCGACGTTCCCGCCACCAAGGTTTATAGCCCGCGGGTTCACCTTCTGCACGTGAAGCTCGTCGGTCAGGGCGAGCGTGGTCGACGTTGACCGTCCTAGCGGGCCAAGGGTAGTCACGACCGAAGTGCCATGCTCTTGTACTGCCTCGGGTGCGTTGTCGAACTGGAGGCGGCGGACGCAGCCCGGTTCCGCGGTGATGCGGGACCGCTCAGGAGAACGGCTCTGTGAGAATGGGCCCATGAGCCAGACAGAGATCCGCCACCACCAGGAGTCCGTCACGATTCAGGCATCGGCGGAGAGCATCTACGACCTGGTCTCCGACATCACCCGCACCGGTGAGTGGAGCCCGGTCTGTACACGGTGCTGGTGGGAGGACGACGCCGCTGCGGGCCAGATCGGTGCCTGGTTCACCGGGCGCAACGAGCTTCCGCACCGCACCTGGGAGACCAGGTCGCAGGTCGTGGCCGCCGAGCGCGGCCGCGAATTCGCCTGGGTCGTCGGCGGCGACCGGGTCCGCTGGGGCTACACGCTGAGCCCGGCGGAGGACGGGACGGTTCTCAGCGAGTCCTGGGATTTCCTACCGGGCGGCATCGCCCTGTTCGAGGAGAAGTTCGGGGAGGATGCGCCCGCGCAGATCATCGATCGGACCCGGCAGGCGCTCGACGGCATCCCGAAGACGCTCGCCGCCATCAAGCGCATCGCCGAGTCCGGCACGTCACGTGAGGATGACCGGTCCTAGCGCGCTGACCCGCACCAGGGTCAGGCAATCGCGAACTCCAGGTAGGCGGCGGCACCGGCGGAGGCGACTTCCTGGTCCTGCTCGATGGTTCCCGTGGAGACGCCGATCGCGCCGACGATGCTGCCGTCGCGCACCAGCGGGATGCCACCGGGGAACACCACGAGGCGTCCACCGTGGGCGTCGCTCAGCCCGTGGATGGGGCCGTGCGGCCGGGTGACCTCCTGCAGATCGCCGGTCTCGCACTGGAAGGCGATGGCCGTGTAGGCCTTGTTGGTCGCAATGCTGATGCTGCCGATGTTCGCGCCGTCCATGCGCATGTGCGCCTTCAGATTCCCGCCGGCGTCGACCACCGCGATGTCCATGGGCTGGCCGATCTCGGTGGCCTTCGCTGCCGCGGCGTCGATGACGATGCGGGCTTCTGCGGACGTGATGGTCTCGAGTACTGATCCGGGTGTCATGGGTGTCCTTCGTCGTCGAAGTGGGTGGCCGGGCGGCCGCGGCCCACTCAACCACCGGCGTCCGCTGCTGGCGAGGTGGTGATTTCCCCCAGGCCGGGGGAGGGAGAACCCCCATACCCAACGCGGGAGGGCGCCCCTAGCGTGAAGGACAGCCTGACCAGGAGGAATCATTGTGGCCGTTGTACCCCTGAAAGACATCGTCGACCCGGCATTCCAGGCACGCTACGGCGTGCCCGCCATCAACATCTTCAACGACCTCACCATGGAGGGCGTACTCGCCGGCGCGGTGGAGGCCAACTCCCCGGTGATCCTGCAGACCTCGGTGAAGACCGTGCGCAGCATCGGCTCCCGCGTGCTCTTCGACTTGTGGCAGTCCATGACGCGCGGCATCGAGGTGCCCGTCACCCTGCACCTGGACCACTGCCCGGACCGCGACGTCGTCACCGAATGCCTCAAGGCCGGCTGGAACTCCGTGCTGTTCGACGCCTCCAACCTCCCGGTAGAGGAGAACCAGCGACAGACCATCGAGGTGGTCAGGGAGGCCCGCAGCTACGGCGCGCAGGTGGAGGGCGAGATCGAGGCCATCACCGGCGTCGAGGACGACCACGGCTCCGACGAGGTCTCCAAGCAGCAGAGCCTCGACGTGGCGCTCGCGTTCATCGACGCCACCGGGATCGACGTCTTCGCCCCCTCCATCGGCAACGCCCACGGCAGCTACAAGGCCGCCCCGGTGCTCGACGCGGACCGCGTCACCCGGCTCGTCGAGGCCCGCAATGTGCCGATCGCCCTGCACGGCGGCAGCGGGCTGAGCGCCGAGCAGTTCGCCGACCTCATCGCCCGCGGCTGCGCGAAGGTCAACATCTCCACGGCGCTCAAGGAGACGTACATGCAGTCCAGCCTGGCGTTCCTCAAGCAGGCCGAGCAGAACAACAAGTGGGATCCGCCGTCGCTGTTCAAGCACACGCGGGCCGACGTCGTAACCCTCACCACGGATCTCTGCACGCAGTTCGGCAGCGCCGGCAAGGGTGGCCGCTGAGCATGCCCGCCCTCATCTTCGACTGCGACGGCGTCCTCGCCGACACCGAGCAGTACGGCCACCTGCCCGCGTTCAACCAGACCTTCGCCGAGTTCGGCGTGCCCGTGCAGTGGAGCGTCGACGAGTACGCCGAGAAGGTGAAGATCGGCGGCGGTAAGGAGCGCATGCGCAGCATCCTCACGCCGTCGGTCGCCTCGTCGCTCGGCCTGCACGACGACGCCGGCACAGACGCCGCGATCCTCGCCTGGCACAAGCGGAAGACCGAGATCTACAAGGGGCTCGTCGAAAGCGGCGTCATGCCCGCCCGGCCGGGCATCGCCCGCATCGTGCAGGAGGCGCACGACGCCGGGTGGACGCTCGCCGTCGCCTCCACCTCCGCGGAACCCGCGGTCCGCGCCGTCCTGACCCACGCCGTCGGGCAGGACCTCGCCGCGCACTTCGCCGTGTTCGCCGGCGACGTCGTGCCCGCCAAGAAACCGGCGCCGGACATCTACCTCCTGGCGTTGCGGGAGCTCGGGGTGTCGGCCGACGACGCGATCGTCGTCGAGGACAGCGGCAACGGACTCCGCGCCGCCTTCGCCGCCGGACTCCGGACCGTGGTCACCGTCAGCGGGTTCACCCGCGAGGAGGACTTCACGGGCGCGGCGCTCGTCGTCAGCTCCCTCGGCGACCCCGACGGCGACCCTGTCGAGGTCCTCGCCGACCCGCACGGTGCCGGCGTCCGCGGCGTCGTCGACCTCGCCACCCTGCAGGCGCTGCTTGCCACCTCGTCCACCGGAACGGAGACACCATGAGCACCACCGCCCTCGCCGACGTCGAGTACGTCGTCCACTCCCTGGCGCAGACCGCCGTCGAGAAGGAGAAGGAATTCGGCGACCTCGACGCCGTGGTGGGCGACGGCGACCTCGGCTACTCCCTCGCCCGCGGCTTCGAGAAGGTCCTCGCCGACTGGGACTCCCTCAAGCGGGACGACGCCGCCACGTTCCTGCAGCAGATCGCCCTCGCCATCTCCAGCCGCATCGGCGGGACCTCCGGGCCCCTGTGGGGGACGGCGTTCCTCCGGGCGTCCGCCGCCGCGAAGGGCGCCGACACGATCGACGGAGCCGCCGTCGTCGCCATGCTCCGCGGCGCCACCGACGGCATCAAGGCGCGCGGCAACTCGGACCTCGGCGACAAGACCCTGCTCGACGCCCTCATTCCCGGCACCGACGAACTGGAACGACGGCTCGCCGCGGGCGCCTCGCCCGAGGAGTGCCGCACCGCGTTCGCCGCGAAGGTCCGCGAGTGCGCGGATGCGACGTCGACCATGGAGGCCAAGCGCGGTCGTGCCAGCTACAGCGGGGAGCGCAGCATCGGCTCGCCCGACGCCGGGGCGGTGGCCGTGGCCGTCATCATCGAGCGGATCGTGGCCGACTGGCCCTGACTCTTCCGTCTACCCGTCCCAACTCACAACGATGTGGAGCCCCCATGAAGAAGTTCGTCAATGATCCGCAGCAGTTCGTCCCCGAGATGCTCGAGGGCCTGGCGCTCGCCAACCCGGACACCCTGAAGTACGTGCCCGAGTACAACCTGATCATGCGCGCCGACGGCCCGGACGAGAGCAAGGTGTCGATCGTGCAGGGCTCCGGCTCAGGGCACGAGCCGGCGCACGTGATGATCGTGGGCAAGGGCATGCTCGACGCCGCGTGTCCGGGCGACGTCTTCGCGGCCCCGCCGTTCGATTACGTGTACGAGACCACCAAGCTCATGGCGTCGCCCAAGGGCGTGCTGCTGCTGGTGAACAACTACACGGGCGACAAGATGGTCTTCGAGATGGCTCAGGAGATGTCCTCCGCGGACGGCATCGAGGTGAAGACGCTGTTCATCAACGACGACGTCTCCGTGGAGGACTCCACCTACACGATCGGGCGCCGCGGGGTGGCGGGCAACTTCTTCGTCATCAAGGCCGTCGCGGCCGCCGCCGAGCGGGGCGCGGACCTGAACGAGGTCATCCGGATCGGCGAGAAGGTGAACTCGGTGACGAGGACGATGGGCGTCGCGCTCACCGCGTGCACGCCGCCGGCAAAGGGCAGCCCGCTGTTCGAGCTGGGCGAGGACGAGATCGAGATGGGCGTCGGTATCCACGGCGAGCCGGGCCGCCGTCGGGCGAAGATGATGCCGGCGAACGAGATCGTCGAGGAGATGCTCGTCCCCATCGTGAAGGACCTGCCGTTCAAGGAGGGCGACCGCGTGGCGCTCATGATCAACGGCCTCGGCGGCACCCCGATCAGCGAGCTGTACCTGCTGTACGGGCAGGCGCACAAGCGCCTCGCGGAGCAGGGCATCAGCGTGGGCCGCAGCTATGTGGGGGAGTACTGCACGTCCCTGGACATGGCCGGCGCCTCCATCACGCTGGTGAAGCTCGACGACGAGATCGAGGGCCTGCTCATGGACCCGGCGGAGATCCCGATCCGCGTGTTCTAGTCCTCTCAACGCACGATGGCGGGGCTCGCATCTTCGGTGCGGGCCCCGCTGTTCTGTGTCGTGACTGCCGATCCACGGTGTCGCTGACTGCGACGGGGGAGAGATAGCCTTACGACGGCGTGCCGCGGAGTTCGGGCGCGCATCGATCTCATCTCTCTGGGGGCATTCCGTGGATCTACTGGGCGGCATGAGCGTGGACGCTCTTCACCTCGGCACGTGGATCGTCCCCGCCGTCATCGCGCTGGTGGCTGGTTTCCTGCTCCAGCGCGCTGTCCACTGGATCGCGCTGGGCGCCGTGCTGCTCTTCGCTGCCCTCAACGCGGCCGCCGCGGTCTACGTCCTGAACACCTTCAGCGATGCGCGGTGGTCCCCGGAGGGGCAGGAGACGCTGAGCGCGCCGTCGCTCTCCGAGACGCCCATGGTCGGGGAGTTCCTGGAGCCGCTGGATTCCGCCCTGGAAGGCGTCGTGGGCGGGGTCAACGACTTCCGGGCCTTCCAGGAGGCCCTCCCCGTGGCGCTGGACTTCCTCGCACTGTCGGGGTGGGCCCTGCTGGTGGCGGTTCCGCTGGTCGTCCTCGCCGGTGTCGTCAGCTTCTTCAAGGCCCAGCGCCGGAAGGCTGACTTCCGGAAGTACCGTGCCACTGTCGACTCACTTCAGGACGAGCTCGAGCAGATCAAGCGGCAGCTTGCGGCCGGGTATCCCGTGCCTCCCGCAGGGGCCCACGTCGTCGATGTGGGACCGCGTCCGGCAGGCCGCGGCTGACCCCGTCGCCGCACACCACGCCCCTCAGGCTTAGAGGTTCAGCAGGCCGGTCGCCGCATAGGCCTCTCGTGCCGGCCCGTCCGTGAGGTGGTCGACGAGGCGTTGCGCGGCGGCCGAGCCTGCCGCGCCGGGGCCGAGGGCAACAGAGAATTCGCTGTGCTGCTGACAGTCCTCCGGCAGCGGGATCACCGTGTCGATACCCTCCACGAACAGCAGTTCGCTGACCTGCTGCACGGCGAGATCGGCTCGACCGTCCATCAGCGCAACGCCCGTGAAGCCGGAGTCCAGGGCCGTCGCGCGCGCGAGCACCGGCTCCGCGATGCCGAGCCGGGCGAGCAGGTCCCGGAAGAAAATCCCGCTCTGTCCGGCGCGAGAGAACGCGACCGACCGCGCACCGAGCAGCGCGTCGGCGAGGTCGCGCTCGGTCGCTATCGCAGGAGGCCGACCGCCGGGGGCCACGCCGACCCCGATCGCGGATCTCACGAGGGGCACCACTCGTCCACCGGAGAGGAGGCCCGCGGCGTCGAGCCTCTCCAGCGCCTCCCGGGTGGCGATCAGGACGTCCGGCGCCGCACCGGCGTCGAGCTCCTCGACGAGGAGGCTGGTCGGGAGGTACTCCGTGCGGACCGGGAGGCCGGACGTCCGCCGGAAGGCCGGGAGGACGGTGCGGTCCAGGGCCTTGCGGACGACGAGGGAGCTCATCAGGTGGACATCCGGGCGGTGCGGGGGAGTCGACACGAGTACGTCCTTCGCTGGGTCCTGCGAGGCGGGGTTCCTGACGCGGGCGGCCTTGCCCGTGTGCCAACTCTATATTGTTGCTCATAGAGATATAGAGTTGGCCGAAGGTGATAATCATCAGCGACGACGATGTCAGTGAGGACACGGGTATGAAGAGCTCCGTAGTAGTTGTGGGTGCCGGGATCGTCGGGCTCGCCACCGCGTATGAACTGGGGCTGCGCGGTCACCGCGTGACCGTCGTCGACAAGGAGCCCCGGCTGGCGGACCACCAGACCGGGAACAACTCGGGTGTCATCCACTCCGGGCTGTACTACGCGCCGGGGAGTCTCAAGGCCACCCTCGGGACTGCGGGAGCCCAGTCGATGCACCGCTTCGCGAAGGACCACGACGTAGCCGTGGACATCTGCGGGAAGCTCGTGGTCGCCACCCGGCAGGACCAGCGTCCCGCGCTCGAGGAGCTCCACCGCCGCGGCGTGGCAAATGGAGTGCCCTGCCGCATCATCTCCCCCGAGGAGGCCCGCGACTACGAATCCCACGTCGCGTGCGTGGCGGCCCTCCGCGTGGAATCGACGGGCATCGTCGACTACCGGGGAATCTGCGACGTGCTCGGGCGGCTCATCCTCGAGGCGGGCGGCGAGATCCGGCTCGGCGCCGAGGTCGTGGGAATCTCCGCCGACTCCGGGTCCGTGACCGTGTCGACCACCACCGGAGAGATCTCCGCCGACGAGCTGATCAACTGCGCAGGACTGCACAGCGACCGCATCGCGCGTCTGGCCGGCCTCACCCCCGATGTGCGGATCATTCCGTTCCGGGGCGAGTACTTCGAGCTCACGCCGGACCAGTCCCACCTGGTCCGGGGGCTGATCTATCCGGTGCCGGACCCGAGCCTGCCGTTCCTCGGCGTCCATCTGACGAGGATGATCGGCGGCGGGGTGCACGCCGGGCCGAATGCCGTGTTCGCCCTGGCCCGTGAAGGCTACACCTGGCTCACGGTCAATCCCCGGGACGTCCTCGAGAGCGCGGCCTGGCCGGGGCTGTGGAAGCTGGGCGCCCGGTACTGGAAGGTCGGCATGTCCGAGGTCGCCCGGTCCCTGTCCCGGAAGAGGTTCCTGGCCAGTCTTCGTGAGCTCGTCCCCGACCTCGGCGACGACAGCCTCGTCCCGACCCACGCCGGGGTCCGTGCGCAGGCGATGCGCAGGAACGGAGACCTCGTCGACGACTTCTCCTTCGACAGGGCGCCCCGCCAGATCCACGTGCTCAACGCGCCGTCCCCGGCGGCGACCGCCGCACTGGAGATCGGCCGGCGCATCGCCGACGAGTTGGAGGCGGGCACGCGGTGAGTCCGGACGCCGTGCGCCGCTTCGACGCCTCCCAGCTGCACGAGCAGATCGTCGCCGTCCTGCGGGCCTGGGGCATGCCGGGCGAGCCCGCGGACGCGACGGCGACCGTGATGGTGGAGACCGACCTCTCCGGCATCGATTCCCACGGCGTCTCGATGCTCATGCTGTACGAGGAGCTCCGGGCCGGGAACCGCCTGAAGCTCGACGCCGTGCCCGAGGTGGTGCGCGACGCTCCGGCCTTCGCCGTCGTCGACGGTGGAGCCGGCCTCGGACATCCTGCCGGCCTCCACGCGGTGGAGCTCGCGATCCACAAGGCCTCCGTCTGCGGGATCGGGGCGGTGGCGGTGGGCAACTCACACCACCTGGGTGCGCTCGGCCACTACGTGCGGAAGGCCGCCCAGCGCGGCCTGGTCGCCCTCATGACGACGACGACGCGGACACCGGTCGTGGCAGCGTCGGGAGGCACGACGCCGATCCTCGGGACGAACCCGATCGCGTTCGCCGCTCCCCGCGCGGGCGGAGGCGAGCTCGTGGTCGACATGTCCACGAGCGTCGTCGCGATGAACAAGGTGAAGGCCTACGCCCTGAAAGGACAGGACCTCCCGTCCGGCTGGGTCTTCGACCGGCAGGGCCGTCCCGTGACGGACGCCGCGCTCGCGTACTCGCTGCTGACGACGCGCGAGGGAACGCTCGGACCGCTCGGAGGGGCCGGCCCCGAGACCGGCGGGCACAAGGGCTTCGGGCTCGGCCTGATGGTCCAGGTGCTCAGCGCGGCGTTCTCGGGAGCCGCGCTTCCCCTGGACGACGCCGACAGCGACAACCTCGGCCACTTCGTCCTGGTGATCGATCCGACGGGGGCGGGGGAGAGCGGCGCGACCGCACGCTACGTCGACGACCTCCTCGGCCTCCTGGTCCGGGACGAGCCCGACGTCGTCCTTCCCGGCAGCCCCGAAGCGGTGGCCCGCGCGGACCGCGGCCGGAACGGCATCCCGATCCCGGAGAGCCTCCTCGAGCATCTTCGCGGGATCTGCGACAGGGCCGGGACCGACATGATCCTCACACCGCTCGGCTGACGCGCCGGCCCGCGGCCGGAGCCCGCTGCGGGTCCCGTCCTCACTCGTCCGAGGCCACGACCTGGCGGTCCCGAAGGGCGCGGCCCTTCGCGTTCTCGATGTGCGTCCGGATGGCCGAGGAGGCGCCGTCCGCATCGCGCCTGGCGAAGGCGTCGAGGATCGCACGGTGCTCGGCCGCGGTGGTGGCCGGCGCCGTCGAGCTGGTCCTGGCGTACAACCGGAACCGCTGCGCCTGACCGCCGAAGGACTTCCAGGCGTCCTCGAGGAACGAGTTGTCGGCCTGCCGTGCGATGGCCGCGTGGAACTGCTCGTCGGCCTGCAGGAAGCTCGTGACCGGGGGCTGACCGGGGACGTGCGCGCCGATCTCGAGGTGGCCGATGGTGTCGGCCAGGTGCTCGAGGAACTCCGGTGTCACCCGCAGGGCCGCCTCATGGGCGAGGGCCGGCTCGAGGACCAGGCGGGCGTCCATGATCTTCCGGAGCGCGTCCATGCTGAACAGCGGCGCCACCCGGTACCCCTTGTGGGCCTCCCGAAGCACCAGCCCCGTATGTTCGAGCCTCGCGAGAGCCTCCCGGATCGGGGTCTGGCTGACCTCGAACTCCCGCGCGAGGTGCACGAGGTTCAGCACCTCGTCCGGTGTCCGCCGGCCGTCGAGAAGCTGCCCGAGGAGCTCGTCGTGGACCTGGTCGGCGAGGGGCTGCCGGCCGGCCGGACGCTGCGGTGTCGGGCTCACTCGACGGTGAAGGACAGGTCGGCGACGCCGTCGATCCCCGCCGTCACCGTGCTCCCGCGGGTCACCGCCCCGACGCCCGCCGGGGTGCCGGTGAAGACGAGGTCACCCGGACGCAGCGTGACGGACCGGGAGAGGTGCGCGATGATCTCGGGCACCGTCCAGATCTGGTCGCCGAGGTCCCCCTCCTGCCGGATCGCGCCGTCCACGCCGAGCCAGATCCGGCCCCGGTCGGGGTGGCCCACCTCGCCGGCCGGCCGCAGCGGCGAACACGGCCCGGAGAAGTCGAAGCCCTTCGCGAGATCCCACGGACGGCGGAGGGTCTTCGCCTCGGCCTGCAGATCGCGGCGCGTCAGGTCCACGCCGACGCCGTAGCCCCAGACGGCGTCGAGGGCGTCCGCCGGGTCGAGGTCGGAGCCGGCCTGCCCCAGCGCGACCACGAGTTCCACCTCGTGGTGGAGATCGGCCGTCTGCGGCGGGTAGGGGACGGCGGGCCCGGCACCACCAGGACCCGACGGCTGCTGCGGCGCGAAGACGGCGTCGGCGGGTTTCAGGAAGAAGAACGGGGGCTCCCTGACCGGATCGGCGCCCATCTCGCGCGCGTGGTCGGCGTAGTTGCGTCCCACGCAGAACACGCGCCGCACGGGGAAGAGGGCGTCGCCGCCACTGACCGGGAGGCTGGGGAGCGTGGGAACCGGGACGACGTAGGTCATGGAGCTCCTTGCGGAATCGGTGGCCGGAGCCACGGGCGAGTGGCGCACGACAAGTGATTAACATGTTACTTATGGCAATGATGCTTTCGGCACCCCGGTCCCTCGCCTCCGAGCTCCGCGCACGTGGCGTGAAGGATGCGCGGGACGACGCGACCTCGCGGGCGGTCTACTCGAGCGACGCCTCGCTGTACCGGGTGCAGCCGTCAGCCGTCGTCTTCCCGCGGCATCTCGACGAGGTGCTGACCACGCTCGAGGTGTGCCGGGAACGCGGGGTTCCCTTCACGTCCCGCGGCGCCGGGACCTCCCTGGCCGGCAACGCGATCGGCCGCGGCGTCGTCGTCGATTTCAGCCGGCACCTGAACCGCGTCCTCGCGTTCGACGCCGAGGCGCGCACCGCCGTCGTCGAGCCCGGAGCGGTCCACGCGACGCTCCAGAAGGTGGCGCTGGCCCAGGGCCTGCGATTCGGACCCGACCCCTCCACCCACACACGCTGCACCGTGGGCGGGATGATCGGCAACAACGCCTGCGGGTCCCGCGCGCTCGCCTACGGACGCACCGCCGACAACGTGACGCACCTCGACGTCGTCACCGGGTCCGGCACGCGGCTTCACCTGGGCCCCGACGGCACCCCGTCGTCGTCGGAGACGGACGCGCTGCGCTCCCTCGTCGGCGCGGAGCTGGGCACCATCCGCACCGAACTGGGCCGGTTCGGGCGCCAGGTGTCGGGCTATTCACTGGAGCACCTGCTCCCGGAGCGCGGGTTCGACCTGCGGCGGGCGCTCGTCGGCAGCGAGGGGACCCTCGCCGTCGTCCTCGAGGCGGGCGTGCGCCTCGTGGCCGACGCACCGCACAAGACCATGGTCGTGCTGGGGTTCCCCGACATCGGGGCCGCGGGCGACGCCCTCCCCGCGGTGCTGCCGTTCGCGCCCACCGCCTGTGAGGGACTCGATTCGCGCATCGTCCAGGTGGTGCGCACCCGCAAGGGCCCGCAGGCCGTCCCCGAACTGCCGGGAGGTGCGGCCTGGCTGTTCGTCGAGGTGTCCGGCGACGACCCGCTCGAGGTGGCCCACCGCGCCGGGCTCGTCGCCGGGATCGACGCCGCGCGGCACTCGAGGATCATCACCGACGCACGGCAGGCCGCCGCCCTCTGGCGCATCCGCGAGGACGGGGGAGGGCTCGCCGGGCGGTCACCGGCCGGCGCCCCCGCGCACGCCGGCTGGGAGGACTCCGCGGTGCCGCCCGAGAGCCTCGGGGACTACCTCCGCGAGTTCGACGAGCTCCTCCTGGCGCACTCCCTCACCGGATTCCCCTTCGGGCACTTCGGGGACGGCTGCGTCCACATCCGGCTCGACTTCCCGTTCCAGCGCGACGACGGCGCGGCGGCGTTCCGCGCGTTCCTGACCGACGCGGCACAGCTGGTCGCCCGCTACGGCGGGTCTCTCTCCGGCGAACACGGGGACGGCCGGGCCCGCAGCGAACTCCTCCCGTACATGTACTCGCCCGCGGCCATCGCCCTGTTCGGCAAGGTGAAGGGGATCCTCGACCCGGACGACATCCTGAACCCCGGCATCCTCGTGGACCCCGAACCGCTGGACGCGAACGTGCGCGTGGCCGAGGCCGGACCGCTGCGGACCGGTCTCGGGTTCGGGTACCAGCACGATGCGGGCGACTTCAGCCAGGCGGTGCACCGCTGCACCGGAGTGGGCCTGTGCCGTGCGGCGCACGCGGACAACAGCGCCGTGATGTGCCCCTCCTACATCGCGACCCGCGAGGAGAAGGACTCGACCCGCGGCCGTGCCAGGGCGCTCCAGGAGATGATCAACGGGAGCGTCACCGGGAGCCCCACCGGGGCGGGCACGCCCAACTGGCGCGCGGCCGAGGTCCATGACGCACTCGACCTGTGCCTCTCCTGCAAGGGCTGCTCCTCGGACTGCCCCACGGGGACCGACATGGCCGCGTACAAGGCCGAGGTGCTCCACCAGAGCTACAAGGGCAGGCTCCGTCCGGCGTCGCACTACTCCCTGGGCTGGATGCCGCGCTGGGCAGGACTCGCGGCGCGGGCCCCGCGGACCCTGAACTTCCTCATGCGGCTACCCGGCATCCGCCAGACCGGTCTGCGCCTGGCCGGCGTGGACCAGCGCCGGACCATCCCGGCGTTCGCACCCCAGACCTTCCACGCCTGGTTCCGGAGCCGCCGTCCGTCCGGGGCGCCCACCGGCCGGCCCGTGGTGCTGTGGGCCGATTCGTTCACCGACAACTTCTCCCCCGAGGTGGGGCAGGCTGCGGTGCGTGTCCTCGAAGCAGCGGGCTACGAGGTGCGTCTTCCCGAGAAGCCGCTGTGCTGCGGGCTGACCTGGATCTCCACGGGTCAGCTCGACTCCGCACGCAGGATCCTGCACTCGACCGTGGAGGCGCTGCACCACTCCGTCGCCGAGGGCATCCCGATCGTCGGCCTCGAACCGTCCTGCACCGGTGTCCTGAGATCCGATGCCATGGAGCTGCTGGGCACCGAGGCGGCCCGTGCCGTGGCACGGTCCACCCAGACCCTCGCGGAGTTCCTCGGGACGGTGCCCGGCTACGAGCCGCCCCGTCTGGAGGGGACCGAGGTGGTGGCGCAGCCGCACTGCCACCACCACGCCATCATGGGCTGGAGTCCTGACGCGGCCCTGCTGGAGCGGGCCGGCGCCACCGTCCGGAAGCTCGGCGGATGCTGCGGGCTCGCCGGCAACTTCGGCGTGGAACGGGGACACTACGAGATCTCCGTCCAGATCGCCGAACAGCAGCTCCTGCCGGCCATCCGGTCGACGACGGAGGACGCCGTGGTGCTCGCGGACGGGTACTCCTGCCGGACCCAGATCGAGGACCTCAGCGACCGTCGCGGCATCCACCTGGCGCAGCTGCTCGACCCGGCGGCGCAGCGGCCGGACTCCTAGGCCGGGTTGCGTGGACCGTCCCGGCCCGGGAGGTCCGTGCTCTGCAGGAACCGGAAGTCGCACCCCTCGTCGGCCTGGGTCACCTCCGACACGTACAGTCTCCGGTACCCGCGGGCGGCCACCGGGGGAGGGGGAGGGCCGAGCTCGTCCTCGCGTCGCACCAGCTCCTCCGGGGGGACGTCGAGGTGGATCGTCCGTCGGCTGACGCTGAGGGTGATGGCGTCGCCGGTCCGCACCAGCCGCAGCGGGCCGCCGACCGCGGACTCGGGCGTGACGTGGAGGACGACGGCGCCGGCCGCCGTGCCCGACATGCGGCCGTCCGAGATGCGCACCATGTCCTTCACCCCCTGCGCCGCGAGCTTCCTCGGGATGGGGAGGTACCCGGCCTCCGGCATGCCGGGCGCTCCCACGGGGCCGATGTTCCGCAGGACGAGGACGTCCCCGGCGGTGACCTCGAGGGCGTCGTCGTCGATCCGCGCCGCGAGGTCCGCCGCGTCCTCGAAGACCACCGCGCGGCCCGTGTGCTCCAGCAGGTGGGCCGACACCGCCGCCTGCTTGATGATCGCGCCGCCCGGCGCGAGGTTGCCGCGCAGGACGGCGAGGCTGCCCTGGGGGTACACGGGGTCGGTGAGCGGCCGCACGATGTCGGAGGGGAAGCCGGGCCCCGCCGCGTCCAGTTCCTCGCCCACGGTCCGGCCCGTGACGGTCGGCGCGTCCCGGTGGATGAGGTCCCCGAGCTCGCGCAGGACGGCGGGGACACCGCCGGCGCGATGGAAGTCCTCCATGTAGTAGGCGCCCGACGGCTTCAGGTCTACCAGCACGGGTGTCTCGGCGCTCATCCGGTCCAGGTCCTCGAGGTCGAGGCGGATCCCGAGCCGTCCCGCGACGGCGGTCAGGTGGATGATCGCGTTGGTGGAGCCGCCGATCGCCAGCAGGACCCGGAGCCCGTTCTCGAAGGCCTGCCGCGTGAGCACGGTGCCCATCTCCGTGCCGCGTGCGGCAAGGGCCACCGCCTGGGTCCCGGTCCGTTCGGCGATCCGCACGCGGTCGGCCGTCACGGCGGGAGGGCTCGCGCTGCCGGGGAGGGCGATGCCCATGGCCTCGGCGAGGCAGGCCATGGAGCTGGCGGTGCCCATGACGGAGCACGTTCCCACGCTGCCCACGAGCCGCGAATTGACGTCGTCGATCTCCTGCCGGTCGACCTCGCCGCTGCGGAACTTCCCCCAGAAGGCCCGGCAGTCCGTACACGCCCCCACGCGCTGCCCGCGGTGCCCACCGGTCAGCATGGACCCGGTGACCAGGGTGATCGCCGGGACGCCGGCCGACGCCGCGCCCATCAGCTGCGCGGGGACGGTCTTGTCGCAGCCACCGATGAGCACGACGGCGTCCATGGGCTGCGCGCGGATCATCTCCTCCGTGTCCATGGACATGAGGTTGCGCAGGAACATGCTGGTCGGCTGCGAGAAGCTCTCGTGCAGCGAGATGGTCGGGAAGTCGATGGGCAGACCGCCGGCCATCAGCACCCCCCGCCGGACGGCGTCGAGCAGGGCGGGCATGTTGCCGTGGCACGGATTGAAGCCACTGCCCGTGTTGATGATGCCGATGACCGGCTTGTCCAGCGCGTCGTCCGAGTACCCGGCGCCCTTGATGAACGCCTTCCGGAGGAAGAGGGAGAACCCCTCGTCGCCGTAGCTGGTGAGACCACGCCGGATGCCGACGGCGGCAGCAGGTTCCGTCACGGGGCTACCGGAACGCGGGGATGCCGGTGATGTGGTTGCCGAGGATCAGCGTGTGCACCTCGTCGGTCCCTTCGTAGGTGCGCACGCTCTCCAGGTTATTGGCGTGGCGCAGCGGCGAGTAGTCCAGTGTGACACCGTTCCCCCCGAGCATCGCGCGGGCCTCCCGGCAGATCTCGATGGCCTCGCGGCAGTTGTTGAGCTTGCCCACGGAGATCTGGTACGGCTGCAGGGTGCCCGCATCCTTGAGGCGTCCCGTCTGCAGGGCCAGCAGGATCCCCTTGTTGATCTCGAGCGCCATGTTGACGAGCTTCAGCTGGGTGATCTGGTAGCCGGCCAGCGGCCGGCCGAACTGCAGGCGTTCCTGCGCGTAGTCGAGGGCGGCGTAGTAGCTGTCCCGGGCGGCCCCCATGGCGCCCCAGATGATGCCGTACCGGGCCTCGTTGAGGCACTCGAACGGGCCGCGGAGTCCCTTCGCCTTCGGGAGCAGCGCGGTGCCGGGCAGCCGGATGTCGGTGAGTTCGACGTCGCACTGGATCGACGCCCGCATGGAGAGCTTCTGGACGATCGGGGTGGCCTTGAAGCCGGGGCTGTCGGTCGGCACCACGAAGCCGCGGACGCCGTCGTCGGTCATCGCCCAGATGACGGCCACCTGCGCCACCGAGGCGAGCCCGATCCACCGCTTGCTGCCGTTGAGGATCCAGTCGTCGCCGTCCCGTTTGGCGACGGTGAGCATGCTGGCGGGATCGGACCCTCCGGTGGGTTCGGTGAGGCCGAAGCAGCCGATCGCCGAGCCGGCGGCCATCTTCGGCAGCCACTCGTTCTTCTGCTCCTCCGAGCCGTGCTTGGCGATGGCGCTCATCGCCAGGGAACCCTGGACGCTGACGAAGGTGCGCAGCCCCGAGTCGCCGGCCTCGAGCTCCATGGCAGCGAGCCCGTATTCGACGGAACTCCGGCCGGGGCAGCCGTAGCCCTTGATGTGCATGCCGAGGAGTCCGAGTTCCGCCATGCGCGGCACGATCTCCAGGGGGAACTCCCCGCGGTCGTACCAGTCGGCGATGTTCGGCTTGATGGCGGTGTCCACGAAACCGCGGACGCGGTCGCGCAGGGCACGCTCGTCCTCGGTGAGGAGGGCATCGATGTCGAGGAGGTCTGATCGTTCGGTCATGGGTCTACTTTCCGGTGGCTGCGGGCTGGAGGGTGGATGTGAAGGATGCTCCGTCGTGTTCCCCGAGGAGCGGGGGGACCCGCGTGTAGCTCGCGGGTGTCCCGGAGAGGCGGATCGGGTTGGCCACCTGTTGACTGGTGCGCCCCGTGGCGGTGTCGGTGATCTCGACGACCGGGGCGAGCCCCAGTTCCTCGGCGAGGTCGAGTGCCTCGGCAATGGAGTTGACCTTCCCGGCGGGCACGCCCGCGGCACTGAGGAGGTGAGCCCATTCGACGGCGCTCCTGGTGCCGAGCTGCCGCTCGAGCAGGACCTTCAGGGCGTCGCGGTGGGCCACACGTTGTGAGTTGTCCCGGAAGCGGGGGTCGGCGGCGAGTTCCGGGACGCCGAGGACGCGGACCAGGGACTCGAACTGCTTGTCGGTCCCGACGGCGATCGCCACCGGGCCGTCGGCCGTCAGCAGGGTCTCGTAGGGGGCGATGCTGGGGTGGGCGTTGCCCATCCGCTGGGGTGCCTCGCCGGTCGCCAGCGTGCTCGAGGCCTGGTTGACCAACCCGGAGAGCAGGGACGAGAGCAGGTTGACCTCCACGCGCTGGCCCTTCCCGGTGGCATCCCTCGAGCGCAGTGCGGCGAGGATCCCGACCACGGCATTCTGGCCGGTGACCACGTCCACCAGCGCCACTCCCACCTTGCTCGGCTCGGAGTCCTGCGAACCGGTGACGCTCATCAGCCCTCCCACCGCCTGGACGAGGAGGTCGTAGCCGGGAAGATGCGCGCCTCCCGTGCTGCCGAAGCCGGTGATGGAGCAGTACACCAGGTCCGGTCGCTGCGCGGCGAGGGATTCGTAGTCCAGCCCGAAACGCTGCATGACCCCGGGGCGGAAGTTCTCGATGACGATGTCGGCTTCCAGCGCAATGGCGAGGGCCCTCGCCAGTCCCTCGGGGTTGCGGAGGTCGCAGACCACCGAGCGCTTGTTCCGGTTCACGCTGGAGAAATAGGTGCCCACCCCGTGCTCGTCGACCGGCGGGACCCAGGACCGCGTGTCGTCCCCGGCCGGGCTCTCCACCTTCAGGACGTCCGCCCCGAAATCGGCCAGCATCATGGACGCGAACGGGCCGGCGAGCACCCGCGAGAAGTCCGCGACCTTCAGTCCCTCCAGCGGCCCGGGCGCCGGGTGTCCTCCCGGTGTGGTCCCGGCCGGTGGCCTGTCCGTAGTCGTGCTCACTGTGATTCCTCCTCCAGGAGAGTCTGCCTGCGGTCCTGGCCGGACGCAGTGACGGGGTTGCTGAGCACGCCGACGCCGGCAACGCGGCACTCGGCCGTGTCACCGGGGGTGACGTGGATGGCGCCGGGCGTTCCGGTGGAGATGATGTCCCCCGGATACAGCGGCATCACCTTGCTGTGGAAACTGATCAGGTATGCCGGGTCGTAGCGCATGTGGGACACCGTGTTGCTGCGCCTCACCTCGCCGTTGACCACGGTGGCGACCTCCATGTCGGCGAGGGTCCCGTGACCCACGGCTTCCGCGAGCGGCACGATCCGGGGGCCGAAGGAGAAGAAGCCGGGGAAGTTCTTGGAGCGGGTGAGGAACCGCGGATTACGCTGCAGGATGTCCTCGGCCGTCTGGTCCAGCACGGGCACGACGCCGGCCAGGTAGTCCAGTGCGTCCTCCGGCTCCACGTTGCGGCAGTACCTGCCGATGACGGCGGCCACCTCGGCCTCCGTGGTGGTGCGCTCGCTCTGCTCCGGGATGGGGATGGCCTCGCCCGGTCCGATGACGGTGTGGTCGCCCTTGATGAACGACGCCGGTTCCTCGGGTACACCCTCGGAGAGGTCGGACGCGTGCTCCACGTAGTTCAGCCCGATACCCCAGAGCATGCGGGGGTGGCGGTAGGGGGCACCGTAGACGGCGTCGTCGGGGCTGCTGAAGACGGCGTCCTCGGCGGTCTCCGCCGCAGCATCGAGTGCGCCCAGGTGGTCCCCCGTGAGGACGTCGAGGATGTCACCGGTGAAGCCGGGCAGGAGATCGTGCACGCGTGCGAGACCGCGTCGGGGGTGGACGACGGCCGCCGTCTCGGTGCCGGCGGTTCCCGGTCCGCCGGCCGGTGCGGCGATCGAACAGAGGTGCAGAATGCTGGGAGCCATGACGCTGCCCTTTCGAGTCGGGGACGGGGTCTAGTAGGAGCGCACCATGCCGCCGTCGCACCGGATCTGTTCTCCGGTGACGTACGACGCCGGCGCACTGGCCAGGAAGGTGACGACGGCCGCGAACTCGGCCGGGGTGCCGTACCGGCGCGCCGGGATCCCGGCCTCGGACGCGGCACGCGCCTCGGCGGGCGTGGCGCCGGTCCGCTTCGCCGCTGCCGAGTCGAGGGACGCGACACGCTCGGTGTCGATGCGGCCGGGGAGCACCATGTTGACGGTCACGCCGTCGGCGGCGACCTCGGACGCCAGGGTCTTGAGGTATCCCGCGAGCCCGGCACGGCCGAGGTTCGACAGCGCGAGGTTGGGCAGCGGCTGCTGCACGCCGCTGGAGCCGACGGCCACGATCCGCCCCCAGCCGCGCCGGCGCATGCCGGGGAGCACGAGGGAGGTGAGCCGCAGGTGCTGGAGGAGCAGCTGGTTCACGGCGGCGAGCGCCTGCTCATCGGTGATGTCGGCCGCTCCGCCGGGAGCGGGCCCGCCGCTGTTGAGGACCAGGACGTCGATCGGCCCGAAGGCCTGCTCCGCGGCCTCCACCAGGGCGGCCGGCGCGCCTTCGTCGTTCAGGTCCAGGGCGATCCCGACGGCGGAGGGCAGGCGGGCCGCCTCGGCCTGCACCACGTCCTCGCGGCGGGCGGCGAGCACCACGTTCGCCCCCTCGGCGCCGAGCGCCTGCGCGATCGCCAGGCCGATCCCGGAGCTCGCTCCGGGCACCAGCACGTTCTTCCCTGTCAGTCCGGTGTCCATCAGGCGATCTCCATTCGTACGGCGTCGAGGTGTGCGTCGATCAGGTCCGCGAGTTCCCGCGGCAACGAGGGTGAGGGCGGCCGGACGGACGCGTCGGCGATGATCCCGCGGCGGCGCAGGATCTCCTTGCGCAGGGCGAGGCCCACCCCGGGCTGGCCCTCGAAGTTCGCCAGGGGAAGCCAGGGGGCGAAGGCATCACGGGCCGCGGAGAACCCGCCGTCGGCGAAGGCCGTCAGCGCGATCTGCAGGCCTTCGGGGTGGGAGAACCCGGTCATGGCGCCGGCCGCGCCCGCGGCGAGCTCGTCCAGCAGGCCCACGCCGCCCAGCCCGCCGAAGACCGGGACGTCCGTGGACCGGGCCAGCTTCGCGATCGCGGCAGCGGTGGGGGGTGCCTCCGATTTCACGGCGACGACGAAGTCACACTGCTCCACGACGCGCAGGATCTGTTCGGCACTGATCCTCACGCCCGAGGCCACCGGGTAGTCCTGCAGCACGATGCCCGCCCCCGTGGCGCGATGGACGGCCCGCAGGTGGGCGGCCAGCACGTCCGGGTCGCCGGTGTTCGCCTGCACCATGAGCGCCGCCAGATTGCTGCCGGCGGCCGTGACGGCGGTGGTCCCCTGCTCGATGGCCACGGCGGTGGTGCGGGCGGACAGGCCGACGACGAGCGGGGTGCTCCCCGCCTCCTCCGCGACCGTACCGACGATGAGGGACTGCTCGGCAGCGGTCAGGGATACGCCCTCACCGAAGACGCCGAGGACCACCATCCCGGTGGCGTGCAGGCCCGTGTACAGCTGGACCTCGCGGCGCAGCGACGCGGTGTCGACGGCGAAGTCCGGTCCGCTGAACGGCGTCGCCAGTACCCCCCAGAGTCCGGGGGAGAGGTGGTCGGTCATCGGGATGTTCCTTTCATCGGTGTTCCTCCGGGACGAGATGGGCGGACCTGCCGGGGTGACATCGTCGGCGCGGGGTGCTCCTCCGGGCCAGCGGCGGATGCCGCCCGCGCGGCGCGGATGGTCCGTCGGCCGAGGCGGAAGGTCACGGCGGCGGCGAGGGAGACGACGGCGGCGGCGAGCCAGGCGGTCCGGTAGGAGGTCGCGGTGACGAGCAGGCCGAAGAGCAGGGGTCCGGCGGCGGCGCCGAGCGAGAGTCCGGTCTGCAGGACGCCGGTGGCCGCGGCGGCCCCCTGCCGGTTGTCGCGTACCACCGCGAAGTGGACGAGTCCGGGCCAGGTCCAGCCCGCGGAGTAGGCCAGTACCGCGCCGGCGAGGAAGGCGAGGGAGGACCCGGTGCTCAGCAGGACGTAACCGACCACCCCCGCGGTCAGCAGGTTGGCTATGAGGATGTAGGGGCTGCGCTGCGGGAAGCGGTCCATGGCTGCGCCCAGTGCTATCCGGATGAGGAGCCCCAGGAGCGCGGTGCCGGCGAAGAGGTATCCGGCCGCACTGGGCGACACGCCGGACTCCACGGCGGAGTCCACGAGGAAGACTCCCATGGCGGTGGCGGCGGCAGCGGCCAGGGCCGCACCGATGGACAGCAGCACCAGGCCGCGCCGGGGGGTTCCGCGGTCGGCCGGCGCGGCGGATTCCGTCTCCGGGCGGGGTGCCTCCCCGGCCGGGAAGGCGGTCCGGAGTGCCAGGCCGACGGCGAGGACCACGCCCAGGGCGAAGGCGTAGCGCCAGCCGAGCACGAGGGCGATCCACGGGACGGCCAGGCCGCCGATCAGGCCCGCAGCGGGGATGGAACACTGCTTGATGCCGAACGCCAGTCCCAGCCGGCCCGGGCTCACGGCCCGGGAGATCCCGAGGTTCGCCGACGGCTGGGCGAGGCCGTTGGCCAGGCCGCCCACGACGAGGGCGGCGATCAGGATCCCGTACGACGGGGCCAGGCCGACGCCGCCGAGGGCGATGGCTGCGAGGACGGCAGAGGCCGTCATGCCCTTCGCCGCGCCGATCCGCTGGACGAGCCGGCCGAGCCGCCGGGCGGTGATCCCGGAGACCGCGAACAGTGTGGCTGCTGCCAGCCCGATCCGGGCGGGTCCGATGTCCAGGTCCGCCCGGATCTGCACGGCCAGGGCGCCGACCAGGAAGGCCGGCAGGACCCCGAGGGTGGTCACCGTGACGGCCCGCAGGAGCGTGCCCCCCGCGCCCGGTGCCTGTGCGGATCTCACGCGGAGTCGGCAGGGCGAGGGCCCCGGCTTCCGGTGGCGGGCGCCCCGTCGACGGCGGTGGCCCCTGCTGTCCCGGCTCCCCCGGGGAGGGTTGCACCGGAGGTGGACCCGCCGGCATCCGTCGGGGTGTCCTTCCCATGCAGCTTGAGCCCGAGGAGGTGCACGACGACGCCGACGGCGATGATCCCGACACCGATGGCGATGTACATCGGTTCCATGACGAGCATCGGCAGCGAGCCCAGCCCCAGCAGGAGGCGTTCGGGCCAGCGGGCCGGCCCGAACAGCCAGGCGCCGGTCGCCACGGCGAGGGCGCCCACCGCCAGCAGCGAGACGCCGAACGCGAGGGCGATGGTGCCGATGCCACCCTGCAGCAGCAGCCCGACGCCCGGGCCGGAGAGCACGAAGATGAACGGGACGAGGAACGCGGAGAGGGTGTAGCGCCAGGTGAGCCACATGGTCTGGATCGGTTTGCCGCCGGTGATCGCGGAGGCCGCGAACGGGGAGAGGGCGGTGGGCGGGGAGACCTCACTGAGTACCGAGTAGTAGAAGATGAACATCGCCGCGGCGTACGCGGGAACGCCCACGTCCTGGAGGGCGGGCCCGATGATGACCCACGAGATGATGAAGCTCGCGGTCACGGGCACGGCCAGCCCCAGCAGGATCACCGAGATCGCCGAGAAGATGGCCGTCAGGAGCAGGCTCCCGCCGGCGAAGTCCACGATGATGTTGGCGAGTTTCAGGCCCAGTCCGGTGAGGGTCATGACGCCGACGATCAGGCCTGCCGCGGCCATGACGGGGATGACCGACAGGGCTCCCGTCGCGCCGGTGGCCAGGGCATCGAAGATGCGCCGGGGGGTCATCCATGACTCCCGGTCGAGGAAGCTGAGGGCGAAGGCGAGGATGGTGGCGTAGACGACGGCGCGGAACGGTGTCATCCCCATGGCCATGAACACGACGATGGCGACGAGCGAGCTGAAGTGGTAGCCGAAACGCAGCAGCAGCTTGCCCACCGGCTTGACGTCGAAGTCCACGGCCTTGGTCTTGAAGCGGCGTGCGTCCATCTCGATGGCCAGGATGATGCCGAAGTAGTAGAGCACGGTGGGGATGGTGGCCCAGATCAGCACCTGGAGGTACGAGACGCCGAGGAGGGCTGCGATGATGAAGGCGGCCGCTCCGAGGGTGGGAGGGGACATGATGGCGCCGATCCCAGCGGCGGCGAGGATGGCGCCGCCGTGTTCCTTCGGGTAGCCGGCCTTGCGGAGCAGCGGCCAGGAGATACCGCCCAGGGTGACGGTGGTTGCCACACCCGAGCCCGAGACCGTGCCCAGGAGGAATCCGGCGAGGGTCACGGTGCGGCCCGGCCCGGACTTGGACTGGCCGAAGGCGGAGAAGGAGAGGTCGATGAAGAACTTGGTTGCCCCCGACGCCCCGAGAACCGCTCCGTAGATGGTGAACAGGATGATGTAGGTCGCTGCCACGTCGGTGGGGACGCCGAAGAGCCCTTGCGTGCCCATGACGTTGTGGCCGACCAGGCGGACCCAGTCGAAGGACGAGGTGTTGAACGGGGCGGGAACGAACGAGCCGAAGGAGGCATAGGCGAAGAAGCCCACGACCACCAGTGGCACGAGGATCCCGACGGTCCGGCGTGATGCCTCGAGGGTCACGAGGATGGCGATCACGCCCATGGCCAGGTCGAGATAGGTGGGCGTGATCGCCCGCCGGAAGAAGCCGTCCCAGTCGGAGATGATGTAGAGGAACGGGACCAGTGCCACGAGCGCGAGCACCCAGTCGACGATTCCCGGGTTGTCCCCCGACTTCTTCGCTTTCGCGGATTCCGACCTTCCCCACCCCCGATAGACGAGGAAGGTCAGGGACAGGCCGATCCCGAGGAACAGCGGGAGGTAGAACTGGGTGGGCATGGGGTTGAAGACCCAGTAGAGGGCCAGGAGTGAAAGCCCTGCACCGCCGATCTTGATCAGCAGGCCAGGGGTCCCGCTGAGGCGCCGCGCAGGTTTCTCCGCCTCGTACTCGGCGATCAGCGCTTCCTCGTCGATGTACTCCTCCCGCTCCAGGGGGCTGACCGGCTCGCCCTCCTTCGGCTTTGCGAGGTCCGTCCGCTCATCCGGCGTCGGGGCCTTGTGCTTCGGGGCATGCGCCTTCACGGCGCCGTTGCCGTCTGGTCGCTCGGTCATGGTGTCTCCTTGAGATCTAACTCGACGAACGGGTTGTCGTCTTCCACTAGGCTCCACAGTTCGAGCGGCGGAGCGCCTTGCACGTGTAGCGTGCGCTGTCCGAGATCGGTCGCCGCGATCGAGAGTTTTTCGAACACCGCCGGACGCGCGGGGTCCGGTTCGACGACCCATTCCCGCCGATCGGCGTCTCCGGCAGCGGACGGGGCGCCGGGAACTGCGTAGTACTCCTCGAGCACCGCGAGCTGGTCGGCGGCGAGCTGATCCAGCACGAAGGTGCCGTCGGGCGCGAGGATGTAGCGTTCCTCGGCCCGCGTGCCGTACAGCGAATTGCGGTAGCTCACGGAGAAGCTGGTCCCGGTGAGCGGGACACGCGCCAGCTCGCCGTCGTCGTTGGTGATGCTGATGAACAGGTCCGGTTCGCCGGACGCGCCGGCGAACCCCACACCCCCCAGCATGCCGAGGCAGGTGAGGGCGACGACGACGGCGGCCGGCTTGCGCATGGCCTAGCCCGCGGCCTCGTCGAAGTAGGCCTGGGCGCCCGGGCAGGTGTCGATGTAGGAGATGTCGCCGGCAGTGGCGGCATCGAGCTCGACAGCGGCGGGGTGGACCTGGACGAGGGCTTCCTCGTTGTCGAAGATCGCCCGGGTGATGTCCTCCTGGAGCTGCTCGTCCATCGACGGGCTGGTCACGAGCAGGTTCGGTGAGGCGATGGCGGGGACGGCTTCGGTCTGGCCCTCGTAGGTGTTGGCCGGGATGTCCTCCGCGACGTAGTAGTCGCCGTACTCGGAGGCCAGGGGCTCCGCGTATTCGCCGATGGGAACGAGCACCATGTCGCCGTCGCTCGCGAGGTCGATGAGCGCACCCGTGGGAAGGCCGCCGGACCAGAATCCGGCGTCGATGGTGCCGTCGCGCAGGGCGGCCACGGTTTCCGCGGCGCCTAGCTGCCGGCGTTCCACCCCGGTCTCGGGGTCGATGCCGGCGGCTTCGAGGATGCGCAGCGCTGCGACCTCGGTGGCGGAGCCGGGAGCCCCGACGGAGACGACTTTCCCTTCCATGTCCTTGACGGACTGGATTCCGGTTCCGTCCACGCTGACGGCCTGCATGAAGTTGTTGTAGATGTTGCCGAGCGAGCAGATGTCGATGGGGTTGCCCTCGAACTCGCCGGCGCCCTCCACCGCGTCGGACACCACGTCGCCCACCGAGAAGGCCAGCTGGGCGGAGCCGTTCTCGATGAGGAGCATGTTGTCCACGGACGCGTTGGTTTCCTGCACCGTCGCGTCGTAGCCTTCGACGTTGTCGCGGATCACCGTGGCGAAGCCTCCGCCGAGGGGGTAGTAGACGCCGCCGGTGCCGCCGGTCGCGATGGACAGCGACCCTCCTTCCCCGGCGTCGGCACCGCCGCCACCGGAGCTGGGCTCGGGGCTGCCGCAGGCGGAAAGGAACAGGGCGGGCGCGATCAGGGCTGCTGCGCAAAGACGCGTCCTGCTTCGTCTCGTACTCATGGGGTTTCTCCTCTGTCGTTGGTGATTGCGGGGTTGTCAGCGAAACGGATGTGGTGGAGCGGGGCTCAGGGTCCGGGGCCCGGCGCGGGGACGTCCCCGGCCGCGAGCAGCCCGGCGAGCATGCGGTAGTAGCCGATGAGCAGGGACAGCTCCGCGACCCCCGGGTGGCCGAAGTGCTCGAGGACCCCGGCGTGGATCTCCTCGCTGACAGCGGTCTGGCGGAGAAGCGCCGCGGTGAAGTCCAGGGCGGCGCGTTCGGCGGGGGAGAGGGTGGGCGGCACAGTGCCGTTCCGGAGGTGGTCCAACTCGGTCTCGCTGACGCCGACCGTCATCGCCACCCGGCTGTGGGCGTACCACTCGTACGCCGAGTCGAGCTCCGCGGAGATCGCACAGATGACCAGTTCGCGCAGCCGCCCGTCGAGGGTCCCGCCGAAGCGCAGGACCGCACCCAATGCCTGGACGGCGTCGCCGATCGCCGGGGCGAAGAGCAGCGCGTTGAACGGGCCCGCCAGGGAGCCGTCGTCGTAGATCATCGTGAAGGCGCCGTTGCCGCGCGGGGGTCCCGCGATGGAGTCATACACGGCACGCTGCTCGTCGGAGAGCTCGGCCGGGATCAGGAGCGGGAACCGCCCTGCGGTCTGCGGCGTGGCGTGCCCGGTGGCGTCAGACAAGGGTCCGGCCCCCGTCCACATACAGGACGTGCCCGGTGACGAATGCGGCCTGCCGGGAGGCGAGGTAGAGCACCGGGCCGGTGAGGTCTGCGACGGTGCCCAAGCGGCCGGCCGGCACGAGGTCCGTGTAGTGCTCTCGAATGCCCGGCCGTCCGAGATGGGCGGTGGTCAGGTCCGTCTCGACGTAGCCGGGTGCGATCGCATTGACTGTCACCCCACTGGCTGCCCACTCACGCGCCATGACGCGTACGAGCTGGTTCAACCCACCTTTGCTCGCGGCGTAGGGCCCGTGGTCGGCGTGGGCGAGCAGGCCCGACACGGAGGAGCAGTAGACCTGCCGGCCGTACCCGGCGTCGACCATGACCCCGCCCGCTGCCCGACCGAGGAGGAAGGCGCTGGACAGGTTGACGGCCATGATCCTGTCCCAGTCCTCATCCGTGGTGTCGAGAATGGGCACACGGTTGTTGATGCCGACGGCGTGGACGAGGACATCGAGGCCGCCGAGTTCCGTCCGGGCGGCGTGCACGGCCTGCTCACAGCCGCTCGTGGTCGTGAGATCGGCGGTGACGATGCCGGCGGTGCCGGCAAGACCTGCCAGGCGTTCGGCGCTCTGATCCGCGACCATCACCCGTGCACCGGCCTCGAGGAAGGCATCGGTGCAGGCCGCGCCGATGCCGCCGGCACCGGCCACCAGCACGCGTTGCTCCTTCAATCCAAGCCAGTCAGCCAAGGGAAGCATCTCCGATTCGATGGGCGGAACGAGGTCCTTCGGTGCACCTCTCTGGAGACTGTATACAATTCGAGGGCAAAATGTAACCCTCGTCACATGCTTTCGGTCAGGAGGCCCCTTGTGGCCCGCCCTCCCGGGGAGACTCGGCTTCCAGAAACGTCCGCAGAGCCTTGACGGCGTGCTCGCGGTGCTCATCGAGCAGGAGGATGAGCTTCTCGGCGTCCCGTTCAGCGAAGGCGTCGATCATCAGGGCGTGTTCATGCTCCACCCGTGAGCGGTTGGAAGGCGTCCCGTAGTACACGAACCGATAGGCGTCGGTGGCGTCCCACAGGATCTTGATGACTCGTTCCAGACGCGGCATCCCGGCTGCCTCCACGAGCACGAAGTGGAACCGCCGGTTCGCCTCGGTCATCCTCAGCAGGTCGCCCTCGCTGCTCGCCGTCTCGACATCCCGGGCAGCGACCTTCAGGTTGTTCAGGACGGCGCCGTCGGGATTCTTCGCCAGTGCGACCCGCGCGGCCTCTCCTTCGAGGAGCTGCCGGATCCGATACACCTCCAGCAGGTCCGCGAGGGAAAGCGTGGCAACCCGATGGCCACGGTGGGGTTCATAGACGACCTGCCCCTCGGATTCGAGGGTCTTCAGCGCTTCCCGCAAGGGCACGCGGCTTACGCCGAATCGCTCGGCCAGCGCATCCTGGCGCAGGGGCTGCCCGGGCAGGAACTCGCCTGCGATGATCGCGCGCCGAAGCTCTGCGAGCACGAAGGCCTGGGTGGTGGGCGGACGTCTGGAACCTCCGGAGTTGCCACTCGTCATCAAACCAGTCCAGCCTGTTCAGTTCTCATCGTCAGCATTCTAGCTCGGGCGTGGTCGGGCCCACGTGTGTGCCCGGTGGGTCAGCTTCGGTCTTCTTGCGTGGTTCAGAGAGCGGAAATCGGAGGGTCAAAGAATGTCTCCGGAGCACATTGTCCCTGGCGATCGCCGGACGGTCTCGCCAAGCATTGACCTCAGTTGTCCACATAGGAGCTTCGACACGACGGGCCGGCCGCCGGTGTGCTAGTGACGCGCCCTGTATTCTTCGTTCACTTGTCTCATCACGATGACTGTCTGATCATTCGACGTCACCGCCAGCCCCGGGGGTCTCCATCAGTTCTTTCTCGCATTCGCCTGGCCAGAAAAAGTCCAGGCCTTTCACAGCGCGCTGGTCCACGCAGCTTTTCGCCGGGGCGGCCGCCCTCGCCCTCCTCAGTGGGTGCGCCAGTGCGACGGCCCTGGACACTGCTCCGGCGGCTACCACCGGATCCGGCTCTGCAGCGGTGTCCGACCCATCGACGCCGTCGGCCATGCCGACTCCCTCCGCGACGCCGACACCGTCGCCCACCCCGAGTCCGACGCCGTCGGACGTCGCCCCGCTGGATTCCGACACCGTTCCCGAGGCGGACGGGGTGCCCCGCGCGCCGTCGGACCAGCCTGCCTTCAACACCACCGCGCTCGCCGTGCTGGAGACGCTGCCCATCAGGGGTCGGGCCCCGAAGACCGGGTACGACCGCGAGGAATTCGGGCAGGCGTGGCTCGACGTGGACCGCAACGGCTGCGACACCCGTAACGACATGCTGAACCGCGACCTCACGGAGATCGTCCACGCCAACTCGGTGCCCTGCAAGGTGCAGTCCGGCGTCCTGGCCGATCCCTACACCGGGACCACCATCCCGTTCCTGCGCGGCCAGGCGACCAGCAGCGAGGTGCAGATCGACCACGTCGTCGCGCTCTCGGACGCATGGCAGAAGGGCGCCCAGCAGCTGACCTTCGACCAGCGCGTCGCGTTCGCGAACGATCCGCTGAACCTGCAGTCCACGGACGGCCCCATCAACCAGCAGAAGAGCGACGGCGACGCCGCGACCTGGCTGCCGCCGAACAAGGGCTACCGCTGCGAGTACGTGGCCAGGCAGATCTCGGTCAAGGCCACCTACACCCTGTGGGTCACGCAGGCCGAGTACGACGCCATGGCGACCGTTCTTGCCGACTGCAACGGCATCTTCGCGCCGACCAACCAGATCGCGCCGTCGGTCGCGGAACCGGTTGCACCGGTCGAGACGCCGGCACCGGCGCCCGTGGAACCTCCCGCTCCGGCGTCCGCGCCCGTTGCACCCGCCCCCGTCGTGCCTGCACCGGTGGCACCTGCCCCGGTCGCTCCCGCACCCGTGGCGCCAGCACCGGTGGCACCGGCTCCGGTGGCTCCCTACGCGAACTGCGACGCTGTCCGCGCGGCCGGCGCGGCTCCCATCTACGCGGGCAGCCCTGGCTTCCAGCCGAAGCTCGACCGAGACGGCGACGGGGTCGCCTGCGAGTAGCACGATGTTCTGAAGACGACGACGGCGGGGCAGTCACCTCAGGTGACTGCCCCGCCGTCGTAGTTCAGCAGGAATCTACATGCTCCACAGCTCCGCGTGGATGTCCGTCTCGTCCGACCAGTGCCGGTGCAGGGCGAACAGCTCGTCCACGATGTCCTGCGGCAGGGGCGTGATGTCCCGGCTGCAGGCGAGCAGTTCCCGCAGGTTCTCCTCGCGGCTCGCCGAGCCGACCGTGGAGACCACCTGCGGAGTGCTGTGTGCGAAGCGGATGCAGAACTCGGCCCAGCTCTCGATGCCGGAGCGCTCGAAGATCGGGGCCACCTCGACGGCACGCTCCTGGAGGTAGGGCTTCCACGCGGCACCCGGGACGTCCCGCAGCGCCTGCACGGGTGCGCCGGCAACGGTGCGCATCGAGATGATGGCCTTGTCCTGCGCCAGCAGTTCGTCCCACAGCTCGTTCGACGCGAAGCGCTGCAGCGGGTTGAGGTAGAAGATGTAGCCGTCGACCAGCCCGTCCAGGTGCCCGGCCAGCAGCGCCTTGAGCGGGGCTTCCGACGTCCACGGGAAGATCTCGAGGACGAAGCGCCTCACCAGTCCCTCGTCCTTGATGCGCTGCAGCTCGGCGAGCGTGGGCCCGCCCGACGGCATATCGTCGGCGAAGGCGCCGACGCCGGTGAGCTGCCCGATGTCGATGGACCGGATGCCCAGGGGCTCGATGTTCTCGGCGATGGTGGCGCGGACGTCGTCGGCCGTCCCGCCGCCCAGCTTCACGATCACCGGCGGGACCTTGCTGCGGTTCTCCTCGAACGCCGCGCCGAGGACTTCCAGGGCGTGGTCGTACTGGCGCGAGGTGTGGAGCCAGAGGCCGGCGTCGATCGCCGTGCGCGCCATGTGCGCCTGCTGCTCGCGGGGGACGTCGTCGTGCCCGAGCCGCGTGGTGCCGTAGATGAACGGGGGGAGGTCTGCCAGGAGTTTCATTGCCTCAGGCTACCGGTCCCACGCCAACACCCAGGCCGCGGCGTCGGGCGGGAGGAGCCCCTCCGCCGTCAGAGGCGAGGAGGCCAGCACGACGTCGCCGGCGGGGAGGCGCGCGGGCCCATCGCCCATCGCGACGGCGACGAGAAAGCGGTCCGACCGCTCGCAGACGAGCAGGCCGCCGTCCTCGACACGCCAGCTGCCGCCGTCGTCGGGCGACAGGACCTCCTTCTCGGTCAGCTCCCTCCGCAGTGCGAGGGCGGTCCTGACGAGGTGCAGGGTCGACCCGTCGCGGCCGTGATGGGCCTCGACGGAGTGCGAACCCCACGTCTCCGGCGCCGGCAGCCAGGGCTCCGAAGCGTCCGCGGAGGAGAAGCCGAACGTGCCGTCCGGCGCGACGGTCCACGGCAGCGGCACCCGGGCGCCGTCGCGTGACACGCCGCCCCGCGTCCACATCGGGTCCACCCGGGCTTCGAGCGGCACCTCGACCTCGGGCAGTGTCAGCTCCTGGCCCTGGTAGATGTACGCGCCGCCGGGCAAGCCGAGGACGGCGAGCAGGCCCGCCCGGGCACGCCGGGCACCACGGTCACCGCCGCCGAACCGCGTGGCGGACCGGACGAGGTCGTGGTTCTCGAGCGCCCAGGTGGGCGGCGCCCCGTGCTCCCTGCGGGCGGCTTCGAGGTCGGTCCCGACGGCGGCCCACACGGCCGCATCCCAGTGGAGCTTGGCGAAGGAGAACGCGAAGGCCTGGTGCATCTCGTCGTGCCGGGTATAGCGGGCGGCGCGGTGGGGCTCGAGGTTCACCTCCCCGACCAGCACCCGCTCCTGGGCGTAGGACGCGGCGAGGCGGCGCCACCGCCGGTAGACCTCGTGCACCTCCTCCTGGTCGGAGACCTGCGGGTTCGAGCGCAGTCCGTCCACCACCGCAGTGGTACTGGCGCTGTCCGGCAGGCCCTCGGCCTTGAACAGCGCGTGGGCGACGTCGATACGCAGGCCGTCGACGCCCTTGTCGAACCAGAACCGGAGCACGTCCTCGAAGTAGTCGCCCACTTCGGGATTCCGCCAGTTCCAGTCCGGCTGCTCCGGCGCGAAGAGGTGCAGGTACCACTGCTGGTCCGTGTCCGATCCGGGGTCCACCCTGCTCCAGGCGCGGCCGCCGAAGACGCTCTGCCAGTTGTTCGGAGGAGTGTCGCCGTCGGCCCCGTCCGCGAAGTGGAACAGGGCGCGCTCGGGGGAGCCGGGGCCCGCCGCGACGGCGGCCTGGAACAGCGGATGCTCGGAGGAGCAGTGGTTGGGCACCACGTCGAGGAAGAGCCGGAGCCCGAGGGCGTGTGCGGCGTCGAGCAGGGCGTCGAACTGCGCCATGGTCCCGAACAGCGGGTCGACGCCGCAGTAGTCGCTGACGTCGTAGCCCTGGTCCACCTGCGGGGAGGGCTGGAACGGCGTCATCCAGATGCCGTCCACGCCGAGGGACGCGATGTAGGGCAGGCGGGTCAGCAGACCGGAGAGGTCGCCCACGCCGTCGCCGTCGCCGTCCGCGAAGGAGCGCGGATAGACCTGGTAGACGACGGCGTCCTGCCACCAGCCCCGCGTGTGGGCGGGAGCGGGTCCGCTCACTTCGTGGCCCCGGAGGTCAGGCCCTCGACGATGCGACGCTGGAAGATGAGCACCATGATCACCAGGGGGATGGTGACGATCACGCCGGCTGCCATCTGCTCCCCGAAGGGCGCCTGGAACTCGGTGGCTCCCGTGAACTTCGAGATGGCGACGGTGGCGGTCTGCAGGTTGGGGTCGTTGACCATCGACAACGCGATGATGAATTCGTTCCAGCTGTGGATGAAGGTGAGGATCGCCGTCGTGAAGACCCCGGGCGCGGCCAGGGGCAGCAGCACCTTGCGGAACGCCTGCCACTTGGTGCAGCCGTCGATCATCGCCGCCTCCTCGAGGTCGAACGGCAGCGACTTCATGAAGGTGGTGAGGTTCCAGACCGCGAGGGGGATGGCGAAGGACAGGTTGGGCACGATCATCGCCTGGTACGTATTGATCCAGCCGATGTCCGTGAAGAGCCGCAGCAGGGGCACGACGACGGAGATGCCGGGGAACATGGACGTCGCGATGATGACGCCGAGGATGACGGACTTGAAGCGGAAGTCCAGACGGGAGATCGCGTATGCCGCGAAGATGCCGAGCACCAGCGCCGCCGTCGTCGTGATGCCGGCGACGATCAGGCTGTTGAGCAGGGCCTTGCCGAAGAGCGTGGAGCCGTCGAAGACCTTGAGGTAGTTCTCGGCCGAGAACGGCTGGGGGAGCAGGGTGTTGTCGAAGATGTCGGACGTCCGGCGGAAACTCGAGACGAGCATCCAGTAGAACGGCGACAGGCAGTAGACGAAGATGGCCACGAGGCCGAGGTACGTCAGGTACTTCATCCGGCTGCGCTTCTTCGGCCGGCGCTGCGGGGCGTCGTCGGGCGCTTCCGTGGGTGTGAGAACGGGGATCTGGGTCATCAGACGGCCTTTGCCTTCCGGGCACGGCCGACCTTGCGGAGGGCACGCACCTCCTTGGTTCCGGCGACGTCGGCGCCGAGCAGCTTCACGAACACGATGGCGACGAGCGCCACGTAGAGGAACAGGATGACGGCGAAAGCGGACGCCGAGCCGTAGCGCAGTTGATTCGATTCGTCCCACGCCAGCATGGAGAGGGTCTCGACGGATCGTTTGCCCGGCCCGATCAGCACGAACGGGAGGTCGAACATGCGGAGGGCGTCGAGGAGCCGGAAGAGGACCGCGACGAGCAGGGTGGGTTTCACCAGCGGCAGGGTGATCGACCCGAGCTGGCGCCACCAGCCCGCTCCGTCGATGCGGGCTGCCTCGTAGACCTCCTCGGGGATGATCTGCATGCCGGCCAGGACGAGCAGCCCGATGAACGGCGCCGTCTTCCAGACCTCGGCGATGATGACGGCGGCCTTCGCCTGGAAGCCCTCCGCCGTCCAGAGGATCTCGCTGCCGATCAGGTTGTTCGCGATGCCGTCGGACTGGAAGATCCAGCGCCACAGCAGGCCCGAGACGGCCGTCGGGATGGCCCACGGGATGAGGATGCTTGCACGCAGGAACGCGCGTCCCCTGAATGCCCGGTTCATCGCGAGGGCGAGGCAGAGGCCGAGGACCGTCTCCAGGGCGACGGTGGTCAGGGTGAAGAAGGTGGTGTTGGCGAGGGCGTTGAGGAACCGTGCTCCGGTTTCGCCGACGAACAGGTCGGCGTAGTTCCCCAGACCGACGAAGGTCTCGCCCTGCGCCACGAAGCCGTTCTCGTCCAGCCCGGAGGACTCCCGGAAGAGCGACTGGTGGACGGCGGAGATGAGGGGGTAGGCGATCACCAGTGCGAGCACCAGCAGGGTGGGGGAGAGCAGCATCGCCGCCATCCGGCCTTCCCCGGAGGTTCGGCCGCCGGGCTTGCGCTCTCCGGCGGGGGTGCTGCCCGGGGCAGACGGGCGCGGGCGCGCCGGGGTGGTGGTACTCATGGGGTCCTCAGGGAGTCGTCGTGGGAACGGGGCCGTGGCCGCCGGCGCGCCGGCGGCCACGGTGGTGCCTATTCGGCCGAGAGTTCTTCGAGCTTGGCCTGCATGTCGGCCAGGGCCGTCTCGGGGTCCTTCTCTCCGGTGAGGGCGGCGTACGCCTCCTCCTGGATGGCCGTGGTGGTCGCGCCGTACTGGACCACCTTCGGGCGGGGCTGTGCCTTCTCGAGTGACTCGAGGAGGGTGGGGTAGAACGGCCGCTGCTCGACGACGGCGGGGTCCTCGAGGAGCGAGGGGTAGACGGGAGCGCGTGAACTCTTGTCCAGGCGCGCCTCCGACTCCTCCTCGCTGGTGAAGAACGTGATGAAGTCCAGGGCGGTGGCCTTGTTCTCGGTGAACGGCGAGACAGCGAGGTTCCTGCCGCCCAGGGTGGAGACGCCGGGATTGTCGCCGATGCCCGGGATGGCGCTGATGCCGAACTTGTCGACGACGCTGCTGGAGCCGTCCGTCGCGGTCAGCGAGGAGTAGACGAAGGGCCAGTTGCGCAGGAACACGACGTCGCCGTCCTGGAAGGCGCGGCGCCCCTGCTCCTCGAGGTAGGTGATGGCGTCGCTGGGGACCAGGCCCTCCTCGAAGGCCTCCGTGAGCTGGGTGAGGCCCGCGAGGGCTTCCGGGGTGTCCACGGTCGGGTTGCCCTCGGCGTCGAAGACCTGGCCGCCCGCGGAGCCGACGGCTTCGGTGAAGTTCACCGTCAGGGCCTCGTTCTTGTCGAACTGGCCGGCGTAGCAGGACATGTCGGCGGCCTCGGGGAGGGCGAGGACCTTCTCGCAGGCCGCCGTCATCTCGTCCCACGTGGTGGGAGGACCATCGATGCCGGCCGCCTCCAGGAGATCGGAGCGGTGGTAGAGCAGGGCGCCGTCCGTGTAGTACGGGGCGCCGTAGAGGGTGTCGCGGTAGCTCGCGGCGTCGACCGTGGCGGGGATCATTGAGTCCGTGGGCAGGGCGTCCTCGGGCAGCGGCATGATCCACTGGTTCGCGGCGAACTCCGAGGTCCACACGACGTCGAGGTTCAGCACGGAGAAGGTCTCCGACTCGATCTGCGCGTTCTGCACGAGTTGCTGGCGCTGCTGGTCGGCGGAGTCGGGCAGCTCGATGAACGTGACCTGCTCGTCAGGGTGCTCCGCGTTCCACTTGGCGATGCTGTCCTCTGCGGCACCTGATGCGTCGCGCGACGAGACGTAGTTGATCGGACCACGGCCCTCGAAGGCCGCCGCCGCATCCTGCTCCTGCTGCGGCTCGGCGTCGCTGCCGCCTGCCCCGCACCCCGTGAGGGCGAGGACGGAGATGGTCAGTGCTGCGGTCCCGAGCAGGATGTGCCGGGCATGGCGTCGTTGCCTCATGTAGTGCTCCTTGCGAGTGGTGAATCGGATCGGACTGGTATTACGGGCGGGGTGGACCGGTGGAGCCGCGCGCGACGATCGAGTGCGGCACGATGCGCGGCCCGAGGTCACGGGCGCGCAGGAGCTTCCGGACAGCGGTTCTGCCCATGTCCTCGAGGGGCTGGGCGACGGTGCTGAGCGGTGGGTGGACGTGCTGTGACGTCGACGTGTTGTCGAAGCCGAGGACCGAGACGTCGTCGGGGACGCGCCGTCCGCGCTCCTGCAACTCGTTCACCACGGCGGCGGCCATCTCGTCACTGACCGCGAAGACCGCCGTGAGATCCGGATCCTGCCGCAGCAGGTCGTCGAGGCCGGGGGCTCCGCTGTCGTAGAAGAACGTCCCGTGGGCGACGACGGGCGTGAGGCCGGCCTCCGTCATGGCGCGTTCGTAGCCGCGCCGGCGGGGATGTGCGACGAACACCGACGACGGGTCCCCGGCCAGTAGGCCGATCCGCACGTGGCCCAGGTGCAGCAGGTACCGCGTGGCGTCGTAGGCTGCGCGTTCGTCGTCGATCGAGACGCTCGGGGAGCCGGACCTGTCGCTGATCGCGACCGAGATGATCGGGATGTTCGGTCCGAGGACCTGCCGCATCTGCTGGCTGATGACGGCGGAGATCAGGATGACCCCGGCGGCCCGGTAGGTGCGCAGCGTCCGCAGGTAGCCGTCGATGAAGACCGACTGTGATCCCGTTCGTCCCAGCATCACCGCGTACCCGCGCTCGCGGGCGGCTTCCTCGACGCCGCGCATGACCTCGGAGGCCAGGGCGTCGGACACCATGGGGGCGAGCAGGCCGATCACCGACGTCTGCCGTGTCTTCAGACCACGAGCCAGGGAGTCGGTCTCGTAGTTCAGCCGCGCCACGGCCTCCTCGACGCGCTGGCGCGTCTCCTCGGAGTAACCGACGAGACCGTTGACGACCCGTGAGACGGTGGCGGGGGACACGCCCGCGTGGTGTGCCACGTCCCGGATGGTCACCATGTGTCGCCCCTTTCCGGTTCGGCGTAAACGGTTTACGTAAACGGTTTCGTGATCTGCCGCACTAACACTAGGCAGGCATCAGCGGGATTCGTGAACGTTTCGTAAACGGGGTATCGCACCGGGGTGGCTACAGGAGGAGATGGGACTCCACCAGTCCCAGCGCAGCAATTTCTGCTCCAGCCGGACGGACGGCGTGGTTCGCGCAGGGACGTGGGGCCTGCGGTCTAGGTGCCGGGGCGGGAGGAGGAAGCAGTTGGTCCTGCTCCATCGGTGAAGTGGGTGCTGGCGGGTTCATCGGTCACCGTGCCGATGAGCTGTTCAGCGACGACGCGCAGTTTCAGGTTCCGGTGGTTCGACGCGTCCTTGAGGATCCCGAACGCCGCGACCTGGGAGCAGCGGTTCTGCCCCATGATGATGCCGACGGCCAGGTCGATGATGGTGCGGGAGGCCATCGCAGCCTGCAGATTCAGTGCGTGCTGCTTTGCGCCCTGTCCGCGCAGCATCACTTGCAGGGTGCTCCCGGCCTGCTGTGCGAAGTCGTTCACGGCGTCCTGCATCGGCTGGTCGAAGAAGCCGGGACCGTTGGCGTAGAGGTTCAGTGCCGCCGCCCCAAGCTCACCGACCCATAGGCGGGTGCCGAGCACCGAACGGAATCCGACGTGCTGGACGGCGCCGAAGAATACGGGCCACCGGAGATCAGTGGTGACGTCCTGAACATCCGTGCTCTCACCGGTGCGGAGTGCGTGCAGGCACGGGCCGTCGTCGGTGGCGTATTGCGCTTCGTCCATGAGCACGACGGCGGCACTGCTCGAGGCAACAGTAAGAACGCCGCCGTGCGCCGGCTGGTAGGTGATACCGCACTCCACGCGCACGGTGGCGCTGAAGGCCCGGGCGGCGAGGTACGCCAGTTCCTGGAGAAAGACTTCCACGCTGTCCTCGGACAGCATCAGCTCGTGCAGGGAGTGTGTGATGTCCTTCAGAACGCTGATCGGATTGTCCATGCCTGCATCCTAGGAGACAACACTCCTCCACGGTGCGCCCACTGTCCCATGGGTCACCCGCGTTCCGGCCGATCAAAAGTGATCTCGTGGCGGAGGGGAGCGCGTAGTTTCGGTGGGATGTCGTCGATGAGCTCGTTGATGGCGTGGGCGAGTTTGTCGCACTCCATGGGAGGTAGGGCGATCATGCGGTTGAGGTAGGCGTCGATCTCGTACTCGTCGACGCTGCCGGTGATCGAGAAGTAATGGAGCCACACCTCGGGCAGGGACAGACCGGCCTGCGTCATGGCATCGCCGATCTGTCGACGCTGAGCGTCGTCGACGGTGCTCGTGTGGTCGTTCGGGTTCACGGTGTACCACCGGATCGTTTCGGACGCCCATCGCGCAGGAGGACGATCCGTGCGACGTCACGCAGTGAGATGCCTTCGTCCCCGGCCCTCTCCAGGAGGTAGGTGAGGGCCTCGTCCTCGGGCACGTCGTGCTGTTCCATGATGATTCCCCGGGCGATGGCAATCGTGTCCCTGGTCCGCAAGGTTTCCTTGAACTTCTCGCTGAGGCGCTGCGGGGTGTCGTTGGCCTGGATGTGTCCGAGGAGGACCGCAGCAGAGAGCGCGAGGTGAGCCAGGATGTGCTGGTCCTGGCTCGTGAACGCGTCAGGCGTTGCAGCATAGATCTTCATTGCGCCGAGCCTGCGCGGGCCCTCCTGGAGGGGGACGCTGTAGCAGGAGCGGATGCCGGCGCTGACCGCTGACGCGCTCCAGTCATGCCAGTGTCGATCGGTCTCCGTGTCCTCGATGTACATGGCCTTGCCCTCGGACCATGCGCTCAGGCACGGCCCGTCGCCCAGGTCGTACTGGAGCTCATCCGCCTGGAGCACAAGGCGGTCGGTCGCCCCGACGCTGGTCGGTTTGTTGTCCTTGATGAGGCTCACGCCGGCGCCGACCGCATGGGGAACCGCTTCCTTGGCCGCCGCTGCCAGGGCGGAGACCGCTTGTTGCGCGGTCTGCTCGGTCAGCAGGACCCCCTGGGTGCGCCCGATGATCGGGGCGATCTCATTCAGGGATGAGGGGTCATTCATTGTTCAGCTTTCTCGGGTCGAACGACAGTCCACTGACTTCTGTCCTATCAGTTCCGCGCGAACAACTCCACTACCCGGCCGCCCGATGCCGGAATGCTCTCGCGGAATTCACTATTCCGGAATGAGGGGGAGCAGGGAATCGCCTGGCGCGGGATACCGGCCGGACCGGTACGCGGTCTCGATGATCGGTTCGAGTGCATCGAGTACCGTGCGGTTACCGGGCAGAACCACATGGGCCAGGAATTCCGATTCCAGCGTGGCGATGCCCGCCGCGACCGCTCCCAGTTTGGCGTCTATCAGCAGGGTCATGGCGTACCACGTCCTGCGGGTGGTGCGCTCGAAGTCCTTTGCCTCCGCCTCGCGGAGGACGCCTCGCGGTGCGTCGTCCCGGAGGCTCCCGGCCCCGTCTGCTCCGGGCACCGAGACAACGATGCGGAATTGCCGCCCTCCACCCCGGAAGGCGATCGCGCTCCGCTTCCCGTCGTGACCGAAGCAGACATCGGTGGCTCCGTGGTCCACCAGGGCTCGTTCGATGTGCTCCCGGGACGCTCCGCTGCTCAAGGAACCACCACGGGTGTATGGACTTGTCATGGGCTAACTATGGACCCGTTGACAACCAAAGCGGTGCTACGTCGATGATGTTTCGACCTCGGGTAGGTATGAGGGTGGCGGCGGACGGGGACATTCCGGCAATCGGAAGTCGGGTAGCGCCCGGGTAGTGGGCCGACCTCGGCGGCGTGGAACCATGGGGGAGGAACAAGGCCTGTGCATCGTGACCGGAGTGGGGGCGTCCCGTGGCACCGAGGGCTGAGCGCAGTCGCAAGGCTTCTGCGGCGGACGGGGAAGGTGCCTCCGAACTGCCCGTCGGCGTCAGTGCCCTGATCGGAGCGTTCGATGCGATGGCCGAGGACATCGACCTGGGTGTTGTCCTTGAACGGGTCGCATCAGCCGCCTGTGAACTGGTGGACGCACGGTACGGGGCGCTGGGCGTGATCGGTCCCGACCTGCTGCTGAGTACGTTCATCACCGTCGCAGTCGAGAAGGGTGAGATCGGAAGAAGCACATCACCGCCCCAGGGCGGCGGGGCCGTGGGCGTGCTGGGCGCTGACCGGCGGCCAGTGCCCCCACGCGAGCGGGCAGCCGAGTTCTCCGCGCAGCATCCGGAGGGGAGCTCCTTCCTCGGCGTCCCCATCCGGATCCGGGACAAGGTCTTCGGGAACCTGTACCTCACCGAGAAGTACGGAGGAGCAGCTTTCACCGATACCGACCGACAACTCCTCCGTACCCTCGCCGCAGCTGCCGCCGTCGCGATCGCGAACTCCTACCTGTTCGACCACTCGATACGCCGCACACGGTGGCTCGGGGGCGGCCTCGACGCGGTCCACGAGATCCTCGAGCAGACCAGCCCGGCCAGGAGCGCGGCCGAGACCGTCGTCTTTCACGGGTTGCGGGCATCGCAGGGTGACCTCGCCCTGGTTCTTCGCGAACTCGGCGATCGGCGCGGGCTCCTGTGCGAGGCAGCCGAGGGCATGGGCGCCGAATCCCTCCTTGAATCGTCCTGGGAGTTTCCGTCGGTGTTGAAGAACCTGACAGTGGTAGGACCTCCGCTGCTCCTGACTCCCGAGGGTATCGACCGACTGCTTCCCGGCTCCTCGCCTGCTGCCCCGACGACGGCGCTGTGCGTCCGTCTCGCCGGGCCCGGGGAGCGGCGATACATCCTCTTCGTCCGGCGGGCGGAGTCCCCGTTCATCGACGTCGACCATGAGATGGTCCAGACGTTCACCTCGCACGTGTCGCTGGCCCTGGAACTGCTGCAGGCCCACCGGCAGCGGGAACACGACGTGGTGTTCGGGGACCGGGACCGGATTGCCCGCGATCTCCATGACCTGGTCATTCAACGCCTGTTCGCTGCGGGTCTGAGCCTGCAGAGCCTGCGCAAACACCTCTCGAACCCTGACGCACTCGCACGTGTCGGTCTCGTGACCGCGGAACTGGATGCCACGATCAGGGAACTGCGGGATACCATCTCCTCGCTGCGACTGGTTCCCCAGCTCACACCCACCTTCAGCGCCGACATCTTCGCGCTCGTGGCCGAAACAGCCGAAGTCGATGCGCTTCAGCCTGTCCTTCACCTCTCCGGGCCCCTCGACGCCATCGACCCGACGCTGGCCCAGCACGTGCGGGCCGTTCTCCAGGAAGGCTTGTCCACGGCCCTCCGGCATGGTCCGCTACAGGCCCTCTCGATCACGCTCAAGGCCCTTCCAGACCGCCTCGAGATGGGAATCACCGACGGTGGCTCCGCGACCGCCGATCAGTCCTTCGGCCTCGGCCTGACGGAGATGCGGCGCCACGCCGAACTCTGCGACGGCACGCTGTCGATCTCGCACACCCCCGACCACCGAACGCGCGTCCTGCTCACCGTTCCCCTGGCTGCCCGGGCGAACTGAACGACGAGCCGAGCCGGCCATGGCCGTCGCCGACGACGCCAGGACGCCGGGACCAGACCAGCAGGACCCGGTGAATCCGCTGGTTCATCGCTGCACGGGTTGGTCGGATGTCCCTCCGCGTCGTGCGGTCTTCGTTCCGGGGAGTTCGCCGCTGCTGATGAGGTGGTCGGCGACCTTCCAGAGTTTCAGGTGGTTGCGCTGGCTGGCCATGGACAGCACGATGAACGCCTGCTCGCCGGTGATCTTGTGCCGTTCCATGAGGATGCCCTTGGCCTGGCCGATGACGTCCCGGGAGTTCACCGCTTCCCGTAGCTGGCGGTTCTTCTCGGCCTCGGCGAACGCGACGGAGGCGTGGGAGGCGACCAGCAGGCCGATGTTCTCGGACTCGTCGGTGAAGGCGCCGGCCCGGTACGAGTAGAGGTTCAGGGCGCCGAGGTCGTCGCCCTCGACCCACAGCTGGATGGAGAGCATGCCCCGGGCGCCGGCCTGCGTGGCGCGTTGCGCGAAGAGCGGCCACCGCGTTTCGTGCGCCATGTCGGGGACCCGGATCGTGGTGTGCTCGTAGGCCGCTTCCAGGCACGGGCCCTCACCGGTTTCCATCTGCAGTGCGTCGATGCGTGCGGGCAGGTCCCCGGAGGCGCCCCGGGATCCGATGTTCCTGCGTCCCAGGACGATGCTCACGGAGCCTTCGTCGACCCCGGGGATCAGGTCGATGGCGGCGTGGACGAACCCGGCGATGATCGCGTCCGAGTCCGTTTCGCGCTGCAGGGATCGGGCGAGCTCGGCCAGTTCCGTGGCGAGATCGCGTACCCGTTCGCTGCCGCCGTGGTGGGACGACGGCATACCCCTCTTCACCCTGAGCTCCACGCCCATTTCACACCTTCTAGCAATGGGACCATGACCGATACGGGCGGTCGGGCATTATTTTAGTGCTCGTCGTTGTCGCGCAACACCCGCACGGGCGTGCCCCATGAGAAGATCCGGAACGGACCGCAGCGGGACCCGCTGATCGGCACACAGCTGATCGCATCGAGCGAGGACCCGTGGGCGCCGCGAGCGACGTGATCCCGACGCGACCACGACGCTCGTCGACCAAGCTTCGTCTCTGCTCGCCCGAAAGGACACCATGACCTTCGACACCGACGCCTTCGAGCTCACCGATGCCCACACCACTGCCATGCACGAGCTGTACCGCCACCTGCACGCTCATCCCGAGCTCTCCATGCAGGAGACGCACACAGCCGCGTTCATCCTCGAGAAGCTGAACCACCTCGGGCTCGAGACGTTCCTGTGCGGCGGGACCGGCGTCGTCGGGATCCTCCGCAACGGCGACGGACCCGTGGTCGGCTACCGTGCCGACACCGACGGCCTGCCCATCGCCGAGGACACCGGGCTGGACTACGCGAGTACGACGACGGGCACCCTCGCGGACGGCACGGAGGTCCCCGTGATGCACGGCTGCGGCCACGACACCCACGTGACCGTAGGCCTCACCGCCGCACAGCTGCTCACCGAGAACCGCGACGCCTGGGCCGGCACGGTGGTGTTCATCTTCCAGCCCGGCGAGGAGACCGGCGAGGGCGCGGAGGCGATGGTGGAGGACGGGCTGTGGGACAAGGCGCCCGTGCCGTCCATCATCTACGGGCAGCACGTGTGGCCCGGCGTGAACGGCACGGTGAACATCAGCAAGGGCACGGCCATGGCGATGGCCGACTCCTGGAAGGTCACCGTGCACGGCCGGCAGGCGCACGGGTCGCAGCCGGACGAGTCGATCGACCCCATTGTGCTCGGCGCGCACATGGTCGTCCGGATCCAGACGATCGTGGCGCGCGAGGTGCACCCCATGAAGTCGGCGGTCGTCACCATCGGCACCTTCCACGGCGGCCTGAAGGAGAACATCATCCCGGCGTCGGCGGAGTTCACCGTCAACGTGCGGACGTTCGACGTCGACGTGCGCGAGCGCGTGCTCGGCTCGCTGCGACGCATCATCGGCGCCGAGGCCACGGCGTCGGGGGCGCCGGAGCCCGTGATCGAGGAGATCACCAGCTTCCCCCAGTGCTACAACGACCCCGCCGCCACCGAGGATCTCATGGTGGCACTCGGCGAGGTTCTGGGCGAGGACGCCGTCATCGAGTCCCCGCCCGTGATGGGCAGCGAGGACTTCGGCCTCCTCGCCGAGGCCATCGGCGTGCCGAGCGTCTACTGGTTCTTCGGCGGGCACCCGCAGGGACTGCTCGACGGCGACGGCCCCGTGCCCGGCAACCACTCGCCGTACTTCGCACCGGCCATCGAGCCGACGCTGACCACCGGCGTCCGGGCCGCCATGACGGCACTGCTGTCGAAGGTGGGCACTGCGTGAGCGGTGCGCTGCACGAACTGTCCGCCGTCGAGCTGACCGGTGCCATCCGCAGTCGCGAGGTGTCCGCGCGGGAGGCGCTGGACGCGCACGTCGCCCGGATCGACGCCGTCAACGGGCGCATCAATGCGGTGATCACCGAGGACCGTGAGGGCGCCGTCGCGCTCGCAGCCGCGGCCGACGAGCTGACGGCGTCGGGCGCGGACCTGCCGCCGCTGCACGGGCTGCCGATGACGCACAAGGACACGCACAACACCCGGGGCCTGCGCACCACGCAGGGCTCGACGATCTTCCGGGACTTCGTGCCGACGTTCGACGACCTCATCATCGGGCGCCTGAAGGGGGCCGGAGTGGTCACGACGGGCAAGACGAACGTGCCGGAGTTCGCCGCCGGCTCGCACACGTTCAACGAGGTGTTCGGGACCACCGTCAACCCCTACGACACGAGCCGCAGCGCCGGCGGCAGCAGCGGGGGAGTGGCGGCGTCGATCGCAGCCCGCATCCAGCCGCTGGGGGACGGCAGCGACATGGGCGGCTCGCTGCGCGTCCCGGCGTCGTTCTGCAACGTGGTCGGGTACCGGCCGTCGATCGGCGTCATCCCGTCCCTGCCCACGCGCAACGCCCGGGCGTGGCTGAGCCGCAACGGGCTGATGGCGCGGGACGTCGAGGACATCGCGCTGGGCATGACGGCGATCGCCGGGGCCGATCCGGCGATCCCGTTCGCCTACCCCGTGCGGGGCTCGTTCGGCGCCGGGCTGCAACGGGACCTGACCGGTCTGCGGATCGGCTGGTCGCCGGACTTCGGGCTCGACGTGCCGGTGGACCGTGAGGTGCTGCGCGTCCTCGAGGGGCAGTTGCAGGTCTTCGCGGGACTGGGGGCGATCGTCGAGGAAGCGGCACCGGACCTGCGGGATGCCGACCAGGTGTTCGGGACCACGCGGGCGTTCGACTTCGTGCTCGGCCTGGGCGACCTCGTCGCCAGGCACGGGGAGGCCATCAAGCCCGAGATCCGCTGGAACGTGGAGCAGGGGCAGCGGCTGACGGCTCAGGAGCTCGTCGACGCCGCCGTCGCCCGGACCCACCTCGACGCCGGTGTGCGCCGCTACTTCGGGCGGTACGACGTGTTCGTGAGTCCGGCCGCGCAGGTGCTCCCGTTCGACGCCGCCGAGCGGTATCCGACGTCGCTGAACGGCGTCGCGTTCGAGACGTACCTCGACTGGATGCGCTCCGCCTGCCTGATCTCCGCGACGGGTCTGCCCGCCGTGTCGGTGCCGGCGGGGTTCAGCGCGGACGGCCTGCCGGTGGGGCTGCAGATCGTGATGCCGCACGGCAGCGACGTGGAGCTGCTGCAGGTGGCATACGCGTTCGAGCAGGCGACGGGCTGGGCGAAGCGGGCGCCGGAACTCAGTCCCGCCAGTGATCGGGAGCATGCAGGTCCTCAGGGATGAGCGTGCGCGAGTCGCCCCCGGCGGCCTCGAGCTGCGACTGCGTCAGATAGAGGGCCCTGGCGAGATCGGCGCCTCCGAGACGGGCATCCCGGAGATCGGCACCGAGGAGATCCGCCCCGGAGAGGTCGCACTCCCGCAGGTCGGCGGCGATGAGGTAGGTGCCTCGGAGGTTCGCTCCCTGCAGTGGTCGGGACCTGAGGTTCTGACCCATGAGATCCGCGCCGGGAACGAGCGTGGCACCGAGATGATCGTCCCCGGTCGCGAGATAGGACGCTCTGACCTCATCGCTGACGTCCATCAGCGTCGAGCGCACGCGCGCGTGAAGAGAACCGAGGTCCAGGGCGAGCACCTGCTGGGCCCCATCACCCATGGCGCCCTCGATGACTGACCGCAGGTCGTCGACCCGGTGCAGGGTGTCCGGGTCGTACGTCCTGCTGCCGGCCTCGGCCAGGTACCAGAGCATCTCGTGGAGCTGCCGGATCACCGTGAACGCCGCGAACATCTCCAGCGCCGTCTCTGGTGCCTCCCTCCAGCTGACACCGCGGAAGAGATGCTGCGAGACGTTCTGGCCGGCGCCGAAACAGTCGAAGACCGTGCACCCCCGGAAGCCCCGCGGCCGCAGACGATCGTGGATGGTGCAGGAAAAGTCGGAGTCCAGGTTCCGGCAGGGAGATCCTGCGGGCTTGTCGACGGCGAAGTCCGCCGAGCGGGAGAAACCGAGGGCTGTGCAGCAGAGCGCGAAACAGCTGCTGCAGTCCGGACGGAGGTCAGTCCTGGCCAGCGGCGAGTCAGCTGCTGGGTTGGGTGAGGTGGAGGGCATGGAATCTTCTCTGGGTGAGTTCGGTGAGGGACCGGGTGTGAGGGGAACTCGCGGGGGAGTTCCCTCCGAGGGCGCACGAAATCACCGCTTCCGGGGGAAGCGCACGGGAACCGCTGCCTGAACTCTGGATCACAGAGAGAAGAAGAATGTCACTCCGGCCAAAATACCACCCCGGATCACCGTGGTGTGGTGGGTCAGTCCTCCACGCGAATGCGCCGGGCGAGCTGGGGATAGGCGTAGCGGACCGATGTCCCTGCTGACGCCGGTCCGGTCGCGTAGACCTGATCGCCACCCCGCTTCGACCTCGAGTTGCCAGGAGCTGGCATAGGACGGGGTCAGTGAGACGCCGTGCCCGGGGTGACCTGCCCAGTGAGGTAGCGGGCGCTGCGTGGTTGGTTCACCTGTTGATGAGGTGCCACAGGATCACGTCGTGGGCGTGCTTGGCCTTCTCATCGCCGCGGAAGTCGGCTTCGAAGGCCTTCGATCCGGCCGACACGGCGATCGAGGAGCTGGATGCGAACTTCCCGAGCATCGACTTGTTGGTCAGCATCGATACCGCCTGGATGTTCCGGTAGGGCAGGGAGGTCAGGGCCACCTTGTTGCCCACGAAGCTCTTGTCCTGAAGGATCACCCGCTGGTTGGTGAGTCCGATAAAGCCCGTCCCGACTCCGATGCAGTCGTAGACGGCAACGGCGTGCTCGCCTTGCAGGAGTCCGGACAGGATCATCTGGAGCTGTTCCGGGCGGTCGTGGATGATCTGGGTCATACGGCTTCCTTCTGCGAGTTGGTCGGGCGGACGGTCCTGACGACGGAGGGCTCCCGGGCATCCTTGACGATGCGGATTCCTGCTGCTTCGGCCTGGGCATGGCACCACTTGGTCAAGCCACCGGGTGCGAGATCGGTCAGCTTCACCTCGCCAGTGAGGTGTTGGCCCACGAAGGAGCCGAACAGGCCGATGTGGACGCCGCTGCTCTTGAGCTGGCCGTCCTGCAGGGCGGCGAGGAAAGCATTCCGGAGATTGTCCGACGTCGGCTTGGACGCGGGTACGAGGCGGGTCACATGCCCCTTCAGGTGACCCGAGGCTGAGGTCTTTGCCGCCTTTATGGCTGGCGCCGGTGGCGCGGATTTCGTCGCCTTGGCGATGAGCGAGGACGGCACATCATTTCCCTGCGACAGCAGGGGCGCCGGAACAAGCGTGGAGGCTGAGATCGGAGCCGGAGCCGCCACTACCGGCTGCGGATCGAGCAGTGACGCCAGTTCGAGGTGCAGCGCGGCCAGTTCGCGATGGATGGCTGCAATGCGAGGGGAGGGCGCAGCAGGCACTGCAGCCGGGGGATCGAGCTTCCGGCGTACAGCCGCAGGCACCGAGCACCGGAAGAGGTCGGCCAGTGTCCCGGCCAGGACGAGCTGCTCCGGTTGCGACGAGAGAATCAGGGGTGTCGGTGTATAGCGCCGCTCGATGGTCTCCACCAGTCCCTCCAGTGACCCGTGTACGGCGCCGAAGCGGAGACGCTCGACCTCGGTGCCGGGGCCGATCTGTGGCGAGTACACGCTCTGATAGGGATTGATGTCGTGCGGATCGAGCGCTGGGAAGTGCAGCGGTGCCACCGTGAGCCTGAGCACTCTGCGGACGGCGTCGAGCTGTCGGGCCACCTGCTCGACCGGATTGCCCACCGTCGTGCCGCCCGCGAGGACCCACGGTTCACCGACGTCGCTGACTCGCTGCACCCCGGCCGGGAACCGCTTCCACTCACTGAGGATGAAGGTGCCCTTCAGGGAGTTGTAGAACAGCCAGTCCACCTCGGCGACCGGCAGGGGCGGGGCGTCCGCCCGGCAGTTGCTGAACGCCCATACATGATCACCCAGCAGCTGATGCAGGCGGGTCACCTCGGCCCGGTCGGCTGTGTGCGCGGCGGTGTTCTTCGAGGGGAAGTGCAGCACGGGAGGACTTTCGGGTCGGGAGGGTCAGAAGGGCAGCGCGCCCACGGCGGACGCGAGGGCCGCCGGCATTGCGAGCAGCCAGCCGACGCGCCGCCGTCGTGCCTGTTCCACCAGCCGGTGCAGGGCCTCGAAGGAGCGCGCGACCTCCGCGGGGTCACGGAGCTCCGACGGCGCACGCCGCCAGGTCGACGGCTGCGCTGCGGCCGCTGCCAAGAGGGCGACCTGCTCCTGGGTATGGACGACAGGTCGGCGGGTGATCCAGCGCAGCAGCTGGCGCTCGGTGAGTACCGCGACGGACCGGTGCTTCTCCTTCACGGTGACCTGCTGCGCGCCGACGACGACGATCGCGGCCTCCGCGGTGACGTGGTGGCGGACCGCCGCCGAGAGGAGCTTCCCGGCCCGGACCGCCTCGTGCTCGGAGTTCCGGAGGTAGGGATACCGTGTCCCGGCGACCATGAAGGTGCCCTTCGCCGTCCAGATCTTCTGGCCGGGGTGTCGCTTCGTGTTGAGGGTGAAGACCCCCGTGGGTCCGATGACCACGTGGTCGATGTCGGCCGACCTCTCGCCGACCGGAACAGCGTGCAGGACCGTCCATTCCGGGCCGAGGGCGGAGAGGGTACGTCCCACCGCGCGCTCGCCGAGTGCACCCCAGTACCAGGGGCGGCTCGCGGCATCGAGCAAGGAGACACCGAAGAACCGGGCGACGGCACCCCGCGCGTCACTGCTGCCGCGCACCGCGAACAGTTCCTCCATCACGGACTGGCCGGGGGCCCGGCGCCGCAGGAGGCCGAGGCCCTCCGGCTCGATGTAGCCGGCCTCGCTGTCCAGGGGCTCGGCGGCAGCACTCATGGCGTCGTCCTCGTGCACATCCGGGTCCCCGTTCGCCTACCGCTCCACTCACGCATCCTGGCGATCGGGGCAGGCTGAGCCCCGCCCCGATCACCTCGAACCTATCGGTCGCGGTTCAAGGGCCGGTCGCGCCGAGGCGCCGTTTGTCGGCAGGATTACGTCAGCATTTCCGCACCGACCCACAGGGCGGTCCTTCGGGGGAGGAATGACCGGTGGCGGCTAGGCTGTCCAGGGCCACCGGAACGGGTGGTGACAGCGTCAGGGAGAAACAGTGCACGGTCTCAATTTCACGGCGATCGACTTCGAGACGGCGAACAGCAAGCGCGGCTCGGTCTGCGCCGTCGGGCTGGCGAGGGTGATGGACGGCGTCGTCGTCGAGTCCACGTCGTGGCTGATCAGGCCGCCGCGCGCCGTCAGCGAGTTCTCCCCGATCAACATCGGCGTCCACGGCATCCGCCCCGCCGACGTCCGCACGGCACCGGGCTGGGCGGAGAGCCTGCGGCGCATCATGGATTTCTCCGGGGAAGACCCGTTCGTGGCCCACAACGCGCCGTTCGACCGTTCCGTGCTTCGCGGAGCGTGTGCGGAGTCGGGGCTGGCTGCGCCGGAGAACCCGTTCCACTGTTCGGTGGTCCTCGCCCGCCGGCTCCTCGGCCTCGAGGTGAACAAGCTGCCGCACGTCGCCAAAGCCCTCGGCCTCGGCGGGTTCAAACACCACGACGCCGGGAGCGACGCCGAGATCTGCGCCGCCGCCGTCGTCGCGATCGCGCGCATGCACGCGCTGCACTCCCTGGACGTGCTGTGGCCCTCGGCGGGACGCGCGTCGTCGAGCGGTGCCCGACGAGCCTGAGGGACCGGCCGAGTGCCTCATCCGCCCCGGCCGTGCACCGGTCTGGCGTTCGCCGGCGGCTCCCCGACCTCGTGGACCGTGTGGTCGCCGCACGTGATCGTGGTGACGTCGGCCCGCTCGATACGCGACACGGCGAACCAACGCATGGCGTCGCGTAGTCGGCACCACCCGACGAGGTACCACTGGCCGTTCCTGGACGCGAACAGCACGGGCTCGACATCGCGGGTGGACGTGGTTCCGTCCTTCGAGGTGTAGAGGATGCGGACCACCCGCTGCTCGGCCATCCCTTCCTCCAGGGCCGACCTGATCCTGCGCGACGAGGAGGGGATCGTGGTGACCCACACGCGGCCGGCCAGCTCGTCGGCTCGTGCCCTGGTCCTGGGATCGAGGACATCCAGGATCTTCTGCACACCTGCTGCGGCGAGGTCCGCGTACGGAGCATCGGGTGCAGCGGACACGGCCGCCATGAGAGCCACAGCCTGCGCCGGGGACAGGCTGACAGGTGGCAGGGACGCGCCTGACGCCAAGCCGTAGCCGCCGCCCGGACCGGGACGCGACCATACGGGCGCGCCACTGCTCTCGAGCGCCGCGAGGTCCCGCTTGACCGTGCGTACGGACACACCGAACTCTCGCGCCAGCCGCTCGGCTGAGCAACCCCGCGATCCGTTGCGGCGCAGCATCTCGGAGAGGGCATGGAGCCGCTGGACTCGCTTCACGAGTGGATACCCGCCATATTCATGACACAAATAGTGACATGCCGTTGTCCAGGACGCCTGCGAGGGTGGTGACATGACAACGACTACGAGCAGTCCGCCCATCATTCTCATCGCCGGCCACTGGCTGGGCGCGTGGGCCTGGGACGACGTCCTGGAACACCTGAACGACGGCCGAACCAGCGCGATCGCGATGACACTGCCCGGTCTCGACGAGAACGACCCAGACCGTGCGGCGAGGAGTCTCGACGATCAAGCCGCAGCGATCCTGGACCTCCTCGCTCGACTCGGGGTCTCCGCGGATCAGCCGGCGGTCATCGTCGCCCATAGCGGGGCGAATGCCCCCGTCAGCCTCGTCCTCGACCGGTGCCCTGAGCGTGTCCAGCGAGTGGTGTGGGTCGACTCCGGCCCTGTGGCGCCGGGAAGTGCCTTCGCCCCGGACCTCCCCGAGGGGGTGGAGGAGCTGCCGCTGCCGTCCTTCGAGCTCCTCGGGCAGCAGGCGAGCCTCGAGGGCCTGAGCGCAGAGGCCCTCGAACGGTTCCGTGCCCGAGCTGTCCCCGAGCCCGGCCCCGTGCTTCGTCAGCCCGTCGAGCTCACGAACGATGCCCGCCGCCAGGTCCGGACCACCCTGGTGTGCTGCTCGATCCCGAGCGCGCAGATGCTGGAGCTGGCCCGGGCGGGCCATGCCATGTTCGCGGAGGTCACGACCGTCGAGCACCTCGACGTCGTCGACCTCCCGACGGGGCACTGGCCCATGTGGAGCCGCCCGCGCGACCTCGCCGAGGTCATCCGGTCGGCGGCTTCCCGAACCGACTGAACCGCACACGGTGGGACGGGATCAGCGATCACCGCGATCCCGTCCGCACCCCGGACCGGACCTACGCCGTCAGCTGCCGCTGCCGCCCGGTGCGCTCCCGCCACCGTGACCAGGCCGTCGGCAGCCACGAGCACAGGGCCCAGTAGGCGACGCCGACGGGCAGGCAGCCGACCACCGCGACGACCGGCCCGAGCGGCATCAGCACCGGATAGACGAGCCAGTGCGTCAGGTAGATGTACAGCGACGCGGCGGCCAGCCAGCCCGTCACGCGGCGCAGGACCGAGGGCACGGGCAGCGCCGGCACCCAGGTGATGAGCAGCAGGCCCACGATGATCGTCACCTCCCGCAGCGGGTGGTCGAAGAAGCCCGGCACGGTCAGGACGGCGACGGCGGACACCAGCAGGCGGCGGGGCATGCTGTCCGCCCGCGCCACCGCCCAGCCCAGCAGAAAGAGCCAGAACACGGGCAACGGCTTGGGCAGGCCGGGATCCACGATGTCGTACCGGCTGAGCAGCGTGACCGCCAGCAGGCCCAGCGCGAACCCGAACGGCACACGGCGCTCCAGGCGGTCCAGCCAGGGGATCGCGAGGAGAGCCATGACGGCGACGAGCACGTAGACGAGCATCTCCACGAACCAGAAATGCCACTCGCTGGTGACCTCCTGCGGCCCCACCATCCCGTTGAGCAGGAAGATGTTGGCCACGCTGTAGTCGTCCGTGACCACGTACGCGAACGCGATGAACGCCACGGACGGGACGACGATCCTCGCGAGGCTCCGGGCGTGGCGCCGGAGCCGCCCGGTCCGCGTCCCGGTGAGCTGGAACCGGGCGAAGTTGAAGCCGGCGATGACGAAGAGCAGGTGCGCGGTGTGGAACGTGAACAGCTCCACGTGGGCGGCGACGATGCAGACGGTCGCGACGGCGCGCAGCACGATCGAGGGCTCCAGGAAGGAGACGAGGCGACGGCGGCGCCGGGGCGTGCCGCGGCCGGACAGCTCCCCGACGGTCCGGAGGTGCCAGTCGGCGGGGAGCCGGCCGAGGGCCGCCTCCAGCCGGACCGACAGCGCCACGTAGGAGAGCGAGTCGCCGTCGAGCGTGACGAACGTGTCCGTGGCGCGCACATCCGGGCGGTCGAGGCACTCCGCGTAGATCCGTGCGACGTCGGCGGGCCCCTCCCGGCCGGGACGCTCCACCGGAGCGTCGGGCTGAGGGATTGCGAGGCGGAGGACGGCGGGGTAGTCGATCTTCCCGGTGCCGAGCCGGGGCAGGCTCTCCACTGGGTGCACCCCGACGGCGGCCCGGGGCAGCCCGAGGTCCGCGGCGAGGATCTTCGCCAGCATGCCGCCGTCGTGCTCGCCCTCGACCGCGATCACCAGGCCGCCGTCGTCGGAGCCGGCGACGGCCGCGACGGCGCCCAGATCGGCGAGGATCCGTTCCACCTGCCCGAGGTCCACCCGCAGCCCGGCGATCTTCACGAAGCGGCTGCGTCGGCCCACCACCTCGTAGAGGCCGTTCGGGTGCTGCCGGGCGAGGTCGCCGGTCCGGAGTTCGTGCACCTCGCGCCCGAGGGCGAAGTCCTCCGGGCTCTCGGCGTACCCGAGCATGACGTTCGGCCCGGAGTAGACCAGTTCCCCGTGCGGCAGGCCCTCGACGGGATCGATGCGGAAGGAGCCGCCGGGGATCGGCACCCCGATGGTCCCCGGGTGCTCCGCCGCGAGGTCCGGCGGGAGGTAGGCCATCCGGGCGGTGGCCTCCGTGGCCCCGTACATGACGAACAGGTCCCAGCCCCGCCGCTGCCCGGTCTCCGCCCAGAACCGGACCTTCTCCGGTGCGAGCCGCCCGCCGGCCTGCGTCATGTAGCGCAGGCTCGGCAGGTCCATGTCCGCGAAGCCCACGCGGTCCAGCAGATCGAAGCTGTAGGGGACGGCCGCGAACGAGGTGGCGCCGCGTTCGCGGACGAGGTCCCAGAAGCAGGGGTCGACGACGGACAGGTCCGTGAGGACCAGACCGGCGCCGCGGGCCAGATGACTGTTGACCACGGACAGCCCGTAGCAGTACGAGAACGGGAGGGTGGTCGCGGCGCGGTCGTCCGGCCCGATGCCCAGGTACTCGGCGATGGACCGCGCGTTCTCCTCGAGGTTCGTCCGCGAGAGCCGGACCAGCTTGGGGGAGCCGGTGGACCCCGACGTGCTGACCAGCAGCGCGAGGTCGGGGTGGAGCGCGTGCCGGGTGCCGGGCCGGCGCTCGTCGAGGTCGAGGGAGCCGTCTGCGGTCCGGAGCACCACGTCGGGGTCGTAGGCGGCCACGAGCGACTGGAGGGCGGCCGGCTTGTCCGCCGGCACCAGCAGCAGGGGATGGCCGGCCGTGACCGCGGCGAGGTACGCCACGAGGGTCTCGACGTCGTTGCGGGCGGCGAGCAGCACGAGCCGGCGCTCCGTGCCGAGGCGGACGACGACGTCGTCGACCCGCGCCGCGAGCTCGCGGTACGAGAGTACGCCGTCTGCGGTGAGCACCGCGGGCCGGCCGCCGTGGCGGGCGAGATCGGTGAAGGTGGCCTCGGAGAGGTGCGGGTCGATGCTCACGGGACCACCGGGGGCCGGGGAGCGTTGCGGGGCGGCGTCGTGACGGCGCGGTCGCCGACGAGCAGCGTGGGGGAGGTGCCGGGGGCCACGGTCACGGTGACCGCCGTGCCGACGGGATGGCGCACGTCGTGGGGCTGCCAGGACCGCAGGGTGCGCCCGGAGGCGAGCGCCACGTGGTGGAGCACGAACGCGCCGTGGTACTCGACGGCCGTGACGTGGGCGGTGGCGTCCGGGGCGGCGCGCAGGGCCACCTCGTGGGGCCGGAGGACCACGTCGACGTCCACGTCGCTGTCCGCCCAGCCCGGGACCGTCGACACCACGCCGATCTCGCAGGTCAGCAGGGCGCGGTGCACGTGGGCGGGCAGGAAGTCGGCGTCACCCATGAACGAGGCGACGAAGCGCGTGGCGGGCTGCTCGAAGACCTTCTCCGGAGCATCGGCCTGCTCGATCACGCCGCCGTTCATGACGACCACGCGGGTCCCGACGGACAACGCCTCCGTCTGGTCGTGGGTGACGAGTACGCCCGTGGTGCCGGTCTCCCGCAGGACCGCCACCGTGTCGCGGCGCACCTGGGCGCGCAGCGACTCGTCGAGGCTGGAGAACGGTTCGTCCAGGAGGACGACGGCGGGGCGCGGCGCCAGCGCGCGGGCGAGGGCCACGCGCTGCTGCTCACCACCGGAGAGCTCGTGCGGATACCGCTCCGCGAGGTGCCCCAGCTGGACGAGGTCCAGGAGGTCGCCGACGCGCTTCCGGCGCTCGCCGCGCGGCAGCCGGTCGAGGCCGAACGCCACGTTCCGGGCGACGCTCAGATGCGGGAAGAGGGCATGGTCCTGGAACACCAGTCCCACGCGCCGGCTCTCCGGGTTCACGAACCGCGAGCGGTCCGCGACCACCTCGCCGGCCACGGTGATCCGCCCGGCGTCGGGCCGCTCGAGGCCTGCCACGAGCCGCAGCGTCGTCGACTTGCCGCACCCCGAGGGGCCGATCAGGGTGACGAGTTCCCCCGCGGGGATGGCGAGGTCGAGCGACTCCACGCCGCGGGCGGACCCGTAGCGCTTGGTCACCCCCTCGAGGGTGAGCGCCGGTGGGGCGCCCGCAGGGCCGGGACCGGCCGGCGGTGCGCTCTGCATCTGTGCCGTCACTGTCCCTCCTTTCCGGACGTGGTCCCGAGGACGTCGCGCCGCCGGGTCTGGCGGACGAGGACGAACACGGGGATGATGGCTGCTGCCACGATGACGAGGGCGGGGAGGGAGGCCTTCTCCCAGAAGTTCTCGCGGGCGAGCTCGTACACCCACACCGACGCCGTCGTGAACCCGAACGGCCGCAGGAGCAGGACGATGGGCAGTTCCTTCACGGCGTCGATCACCACGAGCATCAGGGCGACGGCGACGCCCGGGCGGGCGAGAGGCAGGTGCACCCGGCCGAGGATGCGTCGGGGGCCCGCACCGAGACTGAGCGCGGACGCCGTGACGGCGGGGCTGATCTTCTCGAGGCTCGCGCTGACGGACTGGTAGGCCGGGGCGAGGAACCGGATCACATAGGCGTACAGGATGCCGATCACCGAGCCGGTGACGATCAGCCCTGTCCCGCCGGGGACGCCGGCACGCTCCAGGGCGGTGTCGAGGGTGGCGAAGGACAGCAGGACCCCGATCCCGATGACGGCGCCGGGCACCGCGTACCCGAACGTGGTCAGCTGCGCCGCGACGGAGACGACACGGCCTCCGCCCATCCGGACCGCGTGGCCGATGCCCAGGGAGATGGCCACGCAGGCGACGGCGGCGATCGCCGCGACCAGGAGGCTGTTGGCCAGGTACTCGGCGAAGCGCGGGTCGGCGAGGAATCCGGCATCGGCGGCGATCTGGCCGAAAGCCCAGATCAGCAGCTGCCCCACGGGGATGAGGAACCCTGCGGACAGGGCCGCGAGGCAGGCCGCCGTCGCGCCCCAGGCGCGAGCACCCCGCAGGCGTTCGGGCTGGAAGCCCTGCCGGCGCCCGCCCTGCTGGTGGTAGCGGGCGCGGCCCCGCAGTGCCCGCTCGGCGGCCAGGACGGCCACGGCGAACAGCAGGACGAGGACGGCCAGCTGCGTTGCGGCGTGGAAGTCGAACGTGCCCTTCCAGACGAGGTAGACGCCCACCGAGACGGTCTGCACGTTGAAGTACTGCACCGTGGCGAAGTCGGTCAGCGTCTCCATCATCACCAGGGCCAGTCCCGCCGCAAGGGAGGGCCGGGCGAGCGGCAGCACCACGCGGCGCAGGGCCTGCCCGCGCGTGGAGCCCAGGGTGCGGGCGGCGTCGTACGTCCCCGAGGACTGCTCGATCAGCGCCGACCGCGCCATGAGGTAGACGTACGGGTACAGGGAGAGCGTCATCACGAGGATCGCGGCGGGCAGCGAGCGGACCTCGGGCACCCACACGTCCGTCCCGAAGACGGCACGGAGGAGGGACTGCACGGGGCCGGCGACGTCGAACACGGACAGGAAGACGAACCCGAGGACGTAGGCCGGCACGGCCAGGGGCAGGACGAGCAGCCATACCAGCACGTTCCGCAGCGGGAACCGGTAGGCGGTCACGAGCCAGGCGAGGCCCCCGCCCACGAGCAGCGCTCCCGCGCCGACGCCCAGCATCAGGGCGAGGGTGGTGAGGATCATCGGGACGAGATCCCGCGGCGGGGCGGTGCTCCCGAGGCTGCCCAGGCCGTCGACGACGACCGCCAGGACGGGGGTGGCGACGACGACGGCGACGGTGACGACGAGCATCGACCAGGCCGGCCGGCCGACGCCGTACGCCCGGTACCGACGGCGGGGCGGCCGCGGCTCGGCGAGCGCCGCCGTGTCGGTCACTTGTATCCGGCCTCGGCGAGCAGGTCGACGGCGTCGGCGTTGAGCGTGCCGTAGGCCTCGGCGTTGAGCGGCATGCGCGTGAACTCGCCGAAGGCCGCGATGACCGGCTCCGGCTCGACGGTCGGGTTGACGGGGAACTCGTGGTTGGCGTCGACGAAGGCGTTCTGGCCGTCGGTGGCGAGCCACTCGATGAGCTTCTGCGCGTCCTCCGCGTTGTCGGAGCCCTCGACCACGCCCGCGCCGGAGATGTTCACGTGCGTGCCGGCGCCCTCCTGGCTCGCCCAGAACAGGTCCACGTTCAGGTCGGGGTTCTCCTCGAGGGTCCGGGCGAGGTAGTAGTGGTTGTTGATGCCGACGTCGCACGTGCCGGCGTCGATGGCCTCGAGCAGCAGGATGTCGTTGCTCATGATCGCGACGTCGTTGGCCACCCAGCCCTGGACGATCTCGAGGGCCCGCTCCCGGCCGTGGAGGTCGATCAGGCTGGCGACGAGGGACTGCGTGTAGGCGGAGGTGGCGTCCCGCATGCAGAGGCGGCCCTTCCACTGCGGGTCGGCGAGGCCGGCGTAGGTGTCGGTCGCGTCGAAGGCGGCAGGGTCCACGGCGTCGGGGTTGTACGTGACGGTCCGTGCGCGCAGCGCGAGCCCGTACCAGCGGCCCTCGGCGTCGCGCAGGTCGTCGGGGACGGCCTCGTCGAGCACCGGGGAATCGGTCGCGGCGAGTTCGCCCTGGCGTGCGCCGTTCCAGAGGTTGCCGGCGTCGACCGTCATGAAGACGTCCGCGGGCGTGTCGTCGCCCTCGGCCTTGAGGCGCTCGAGGAGTTCCGCGTCGTCACCGGTGATGAACTCGACGGTGATGCCCGTCTCGTCGGTGAACTGCCCGAACGCACCCTCGAGGTCGTAGTGGCGCGCCGAGTAGATCTGCAGGTCGGCGGAGTCGCCGCCGATGGCGCTGCACCCCGTGAGGATCGAGGTGAGGGCGGTCAGGCCGACGAGGGTCTTCGTCAGGGGGCGCGCGTGCATCAGGGTCTCGTCTCAGGCAGTGGGGGAGTCGTCCGGAGGGCCCTGCCCTCCGCTACCAAGGGTAGCCTAATCTAACTCTGCGGTGCCATTCGCCCCGTCAGCTCAGGATGTCCTTCGTGCTGAACCGCCCGTAGGCGAGGCTCCCGAACACCGCGATGTAGCCGAGCTGCAGCAGCGCGTTGTCGAGGAAGCTGGTCCAGACGAGGGGTTGCCGCAGGAAGTCGCCGAAACCCAGCCAGTAGTTGGTGAACAGCCAGGGGTGCAGCCATTCGAGCTGGGGGAGCGCGCCGAGGATCTGCGCGACGGCGGCCAGGGCGGCCGTGGCGGCCATTGCCCCGACGGGGATGGTGGTCAGCGTGGAGATGAACAGGCCGATGGCGCTGAGCCCCATCAGCGACACCGTCACGTACAGGGCGAGCAGCAGCAACCGGCCGAAGTAGCCGGCGATGCCCACGGTGTCCCCCGACAGGAGCGTCACCGGGCCCACGGGGAAGAGCAGCGCCCCGATGATCGCGCCGGTGACCACCACCGTCAGCGTCGCGACGAGGCAGAACAGCGCAGCCCCCGCGTACTTCACGAGCAGCAGCCGCAGGCGTCCGGCCGGGGCGACGAGCAGGTACCGGAGGGTGCCGAGATTCGCCTCGCCGGCGATCGTGTCGCCCGCGACGACGCCGATGGTCAGCGGGAGGAACAGCGGGATGGCCACGGTCAGCGCCGTGAGCGACACGAACAGGCCGTTCTGGGTGATGCTGTCGAGGAACGCGGGGCCGCGGCCGCTGCCCGAGCCGTCGGAGGCCACACGCACGACGACGGCGATGAGGATGGGGATCAGGGCCAGCGCCCCGATCATCGCCCACGTGCGAAGCCGCCGGAACAGGATGGTGATCTCCGACAGGACGAGCGAGAGGCCCAGTGAGCGTTCAGCCGGCAACGTCGAACCCCTCTCCGGTGAGGGCGACGAAGCGGTCCTCGAGCGAGGCGCCGCTCGCCTCGAAGCCGCGGACCCGCACGTCGGCGTGGACCAGGGCCGCGTTGACCGCCTCGGGCAGGAGTCCGGGGACGGCCAGTTCTGCGGCGACGACGTCGTCGCGCCCGTGGGGTTCGGGGTGGAGGCCCAGCCCGGAGAGGATCCGGCGGGCGTCGGCCACATCGGGCGTGGTGACGCGGACCCGGACGGTGCCCTCGGCGCGCAGTTCCTCCAGCGAGCCCTGGGCCACGAGCCTGCCCGCGCTCATCACGGCGACCATGGTGCACATCTGCTCCACCTCGGCGAGCAGGTGGCTGGAGACGAAGATGGTGGTGCCGTCGTCGGACAGGGAGCGGATGAGGCTGCGCACCTCGCGCGTGCCCTGCGGGTCGAGGCCGTTGGTGGGTTCGTCGAGGATCAGCAGGTCCCGCGGGGCGAGGAGCGCGTTGGCGATACCGAGGCGCTGCTTCATGCCGAGCGAGTAGGCGTGGGCCCGCTTCGTCGCCGCGTGGCCGAGGCCCACGCGCTCGAGGGCGGCGTCCACGCGCCGGTCCCGCGTGGCCGGGGAGGTGTGGCGGTCGGCGGCGTCGAACCGCTGCAGGTTCGCGCGCCCGGATAGGAACGGGTAGATGGCGGGGCCTTCGACGAGGGCCCCGACGCGCGGCAGGACGGTGCGCGCCTCCTTCGGCATGGCGCCGTCGAGCAGCCGGATGTCGCCGCTGGATGCCTCGGCGAGGCCCAGGAGGACGCGGATGGTGGTGGTCTTCCCGGAGCCGTTGGGGCCGAGGAAGCCGAACACCGTGCCGCGGGGGACGGCGAGGTCGACGTCGTTCACCGCCTTCTGGCGGCCGAATACCTTGGTCAGTCCGCGCGTCTCGATGGCCAACGCACCGGCGCTCACCCGCGGACCCGCGGCGGGTGAGCGGGGCCCCTGCGGATCACCGCTGGGCTGCGGCGACGAGCTGGTCCACGCCGACGGCGCCCGCGAGGACGCGGCCGTCGTCGGTGATGAGCACCGAGACCAGGGAGGTCTGGAGGGCCCTGCCGCCGTCCACCTCGGTGAGGGCCTGGTCGAGCAGCGCCCCGGCTCCGGCGACATCCTGGGGATCCATGCCGGGCTTGATCTCCATGATGTCGGCCATCCCGGCCGCCTCGCCGCTGCCCGGGGCGACCCCGAGCTCCGCCGCGGTGCCGGCGGGCAGCTCCACGATGGCGCTCCAGCCTTCGCCGAGGACCACGGGCTCGTCCGCCGCGGCGGGCTGGTCCTTCGCCTCCATGCGGGCCTCGACGTCCTCGACCGTGGGTGCCTCGGTGACGGTGGCGCCGGCGGGCGGCGTGAACTCGAAGACGCCGGCGTCGGGGGTGCTGAAGTCCACGGCGCTGAAGCCGGCCTGGAACGCGGCGTCCTCCTGGCCCTTGGCCTGCACGGTGACGCTCAGCGGGACGCCGGTCTCGGAGTCCACGGCGACGGCGATGGAGCCGATCAGGGTCGCGGTGTCCTCGGGGGTCAGCCGCAGCTCGTAGGCGCTGCGGCCGGCCACGCGGCTGGTGCCGTCGACGGTCACCTCGGTGGTCGGATCGATCTCTGCGAGGAATACCTCGGCGAGCTCCGCGGGGGTGCGGGGGACGTCCTGCAGCTCGGGGTGCTCGACCGCCTTCTCCTGCAGTGTCGCTTCGAGCTCCGCCGTGGCGGACGCGCGGTCGGGCAGCACGGCGTGCGTGGCCTCGTTGGTGCTCGAGTCGTAGAACCAGACGTCGTCCTGGTTGACGACGACGTTGCGCTCGGCGAGCTGGTCGAGCACCTGGACCCGTGCGCGGTCCGGACCGTCGACGTACACCTGCGCGGTGTGGTCGGCGGTGAGGAGTTCGAGCGCCGTGGTGGTGGGGTCCGAACCGGACGTACCGCCCGGGGGCGTGGCCATGCTGATGTCGGGCAGTCCGAGGTCCGAGGACTGCTCCACGGTTCCGGAGTAGGCGTCATCGGTACTCGCGGCCACGAACTCGAGCAGCTCCTGCGCGGTCTTCGCCGGGAGCTGCGGCTGGGCTTCGGCGACCGCGGATCCGCCCACGGCGGCGGCGACGATGACGACCGGGACGATGCCGGCGGGAAGCCAGCGCCAGTTCTTGTTCATGATTGAGCCTTCCGAACGAATCTGTGCCCCATCTGGCGCCTACGCTACACCCGCAAGCTGGACGTTCCGTGGGCACGGGTACTGCATGAACGAGCGGGACGGCCGGGGTGTGCCGGGTACGACGAAGGGGCGGCCGGAGCCGCCCCTTCGGTGCTGCGCGAAACGATCAGTGGGTGACGCGACGGCGGCCCGAGAGGCCCTCGGCGACGCCGATCAGGAGCACGGCGGCGATGACCGAGACGATGAAGCCGAGCACATTCAGCTCCATGATCTGTCCGGTGCCGAGGAAACTCGCGATGGTGCCGCCGATCAGCGAACCGACGATTCCCAGCAGGAGCGTGGCGATCAGGCCGAGGTTCTGCTTGCCGGGCTTGATGAGACGGGCGAGTGCGCCGATGATGAGGCCGGCGATGATGAATCCGATCACGATGAATCTCCTTCTGGGGGCCCGCGCTGCGCGGGAAGTGTGTGGTCCTGCCGGTCGGGATCCCCTGCCGGCCGCGCTCCGGGCCATAGGGCAACCCCGGTACGCGCGGCCGTGGTCCTTGCCTCCGGCATCGATCTGAATCCATCATAGAGGAATGCAAAGCCTACTGAGTACTTCGGATGCATTTCCGTAGCCACCGGGTGCGGTTCAACGGCTCCAGCTCCGCCGGCCGGACAACACCCCGGGGTGCCGCCCGGATTCTCGGCCTCCTGGTGGGATGGCTGCTGGTGCTGGTGGGCCTCGCCGCTCTCGTCCTCCCGGGGCCGGGGTTGCTGGCGCTCGTCGGCGGGCTCGCGGTTCTCGCCCAGCAGTACGACTGGGCCCGCCGCTGGCTCCGGCCGGTGAGGCAGAAGGCCTTCGCCGCCGCCGCCCAGGGGGTGCAGAGCAGGCTCGGCATCACCTTCAGCTTCACCGGAGCACTCGTGCTGGTGCTGCTCGGGGTCCCCTGGGTGGTCCAGCCGTCGGTGCCCGGCTGGTGGCCGCTCGAGGAGCGGTGGTGGTTGCCCGGCGGGTGGAGTGCCGGATCGAGCCTGATCCTCTCCGGTGTGCTCGCCGTCGCGTTCATCGTCTACAGCATCCGGCGCTTCCGCCCGGATCCGTGACCCGACGAAGTGGATTCATCCGGTCGAAGGGTGGCAGCGCGCCAACTGCTAAGCGTACTGTCGAAAAAGAGCAGCACCCCATAGCCGGAACCGATCGAAGGAGAGAATCATGTCCAACGCCCGCGCCATGCTCGACACCTATCCGAAGGATCGCGACGGTTTCGACAGCGATCTGCTCGCCCGCTGCATCGAGGCCTGCTTCGACTGTTCCCAGACTTGCACCGCCTGCGCCGACGCCTGCCTGGCCGAGGACATGGTCGCCGAGCTGCGCAGCTGCATCCGCACAGATCTCGACTGCGCCGACATCTGTGCCACGACCGGACGGGTGCTGTCCCGCCAGACGGGCTACGACGCCGGCGTGACGCGCGCCCTGCTCGAAGCCTGCCGGACGGCCTGCAAGACCTGCGGCGACGAGTGCGCCGGGCACGCGGAGATGCACGAGCACTGCAAGGTGTGCGCCGAGGCGTGCCGCCGGTGTGAGGAGGCGTGCGCCGCCCTGCTCTCGTCCATGTCCTAGGCGCAAGCCGTGTGGTTCGATTCGTGGGCGAACATCGCCCGCGTCCTCATCGTCGGTGCTGTTTCCTACGCCACCCTCGTCGGCTTGTTGCGGCTGTCGGGCAAACGGACGCTCGGGCAGCTCAACGCGTTCGACTTCGTGGTCACGGTTGCCCTCGGCTCCACCCTGGCGACGATCCTGCTCAGCGGGGACGTCGCATACCTCGAGGGTCTCGCCGCCCTGGCCCTGCTCGCGGGACTGCAGCTTGCGGTGGCCTGGATCTCCGCCCGCTGGCCCGCTGCGCGCACCGCGGTCACCGCCAGACCCGTGGCGCTCCTCGTGGACGGGGAGTTGCAGAAGGACGAGTTGCGCCGGAACAGGCTGACGGAGTCGGAGGTCCTGCAGGCCGTCCGCGGCACGGGATCGGGTGACGTGTCCTCGGTCGCCGCCGTCGTGCTCGAGACCAACGGCAAGCTCAGCGTCATCCCGGCCGGCAAGCTCGGGAGCGCGTCTGCACTCAAGGGCGTCCTGAGCTACCCGGACGGGGGAGGATGAGTCCTTCGACGACGGCGACGGAGGGCACCGGGCGCGTGGGCCTCGACCGGGCCGACGCGGTGGCGCAACGACTCGACAGGCCCATGGGCCTTCTCGGTGTGATCTTCCTGTTCGTCGTGCTCGGACAGTTGCTGGCGACGGATCCCGGCATGATCACGACCTTCACCGTGCTGGGGTGGGTGTTCTGGGGGATCTTCGTCGCCGAGTTCCTGCTGCGCGCGTACATCGCCGGCTTCGGCAGGACCTTCTGGAAGAGGAACTGGTGGCAGGTGGTCTTCCTCCTCGTGCCGTTCCTGCGCTTCTTCAGGGCCCTGCAGGCACTGCGCCTGGCGCGCCTGGCACGCTTCGCCCGCTTCGGCGGCATCGTGTCCGCCGGCGTGCGCGGCTCCCGATCAGCCGGTCGGTTGCTCTCGAGCCGCATCGGCTGGCTCGCAGCCGTGACCGCCGTCGTCATCCTGGCCTCGAGCCAACTGCTGTATGCCACCGGTTCGCACGGTTCCTACGCCGATGCCCTGTTCGAGGCCGCGATGGCGACGATCACGGGATCGGGCCTCACCCCGACCACCCCGTTCGCGCGGATCCTGCAGGTACTGCTCGCGGTGTACTCCGTGGCCGTCTTCGCGACGCTCGCGGGGTCGCTCGGCGCGTTCTTCCTGCGTGGGTCCGATCCGGCGCCAGGAACCACCGGGACCGATCCGGCGCCTGGGGGCGTGCGGTGACGTTCCAGGAAGGTATGGAGCTCGCCGGCAAGGCGATCGACGTGGCCGGCGTGGCGGCCATCGTCATCGGGGCGATCGTCGCCACCCTGATCGCGGGCATGGCTCTGCTGCGCCGACACGGAGAGGACCGCATCTACAGCAGGTATCGCCAGCGGCTCGGCCGGTCGATCCTGCTGGGCCTCGAACTGCTCGTGGCCGCGGACATCATCCGGACCGTGGCGGTGACACCGACGTTCGAATCGGTGGGTGTCCTGGCGCTGATCGTCCTCATCCGGACGTTCCTGAGCTGGTCCCTCGAACTCGAGATCAGTGGGCGCTGGCCATGGCAGAAGGAGCCCGCGGCGTCGGGGCGCGCCGGCGGATGAGCGCCGCAGGCCGCCGCCGGCGGCCCTCGCTACGCGACGACGCCGCGCCCCGATCCGGGCGCGGCGTCGCGGGTCCTCCTACCGTTTGCCGTACTCCAGGCGCGTACGCTCGAGCGTGCCCTGAGGCTCGGCCGGGGCCGCGCCGGACTCGGGTTCGGCCGGCAGTGCGCGGGTCGTCGCGTAGAGGTACTTGCCGTCGACCTCGACATCCGCGGGCTGGGGAGCCTCGCGGAAGAGCACCGCCTCCTCGGTGCCCGCCGGGATGACCGAGATCCTGTTGGCGAAGAGCTCGGCGACGAAGAGGTTGCCGCGGCGGTCGAACGCCAGTCCGGTGGGCGAGGTCAGCCCGGAGACGACGAGCTCGACGTCACCGGACTCCGGATCGAAGCTGCGCACCGATCCGAGCGTCGGATCCTCCGGAACCCCGGGCAACGACGTCAGGTAGAGCAGGCCGTCCGGACCGAACTCGATGTCCGTGGGGACGGGCTCGGAGTTGTAGGTCCGGCCGAGGACACACTCTGGCAGCTCGACGCCCTGCTGCGCCTTGACGGAGGCGAGGAGCTCGGGTGTGAAGGTCGTCGCCACCGGCTCCAGGACCGTCGCGTCGGCTGTGTCGCGCCGCGTGTCCACGGTCCAGATGACGTTGGCCCCGGCATCAGCCACGTACACGTAGCGTCCCGAGTGGGATGCCGCTGTCGCATAGGGGTGCGAGTAGACCTCCCCGCCGTGCGGCAGGACGAAGGAAAGCACGTCCGGCGGGAGCTGTTGCGTGAGTTGTTCCGTGCAGTCAGCAGGAAGGTCCTGGAACCCGTACTCGTTGCCGCCGTCGTAGTTGTTCTCGGTCTCGAGCGCGGCGAGGTCGGCGATCACCCGGGGCGTGCCCTTCTCCAGGACGCTGAGGTTCGCGACGAACGGATCGTCGGGGCTCATCGGGCCGCCCGCGCTTTCCGTGAAGTACACGTCGCCCTTGTTGGTGGACACGCCGCCGATCTCGATGCCGGGACGGTCGAGGAGCGTGGTGGCCGTCCCGTTGCGGTCGATGCCGGTCAGCTTGCCCACGAAGTTCTGCGAGACGTAGGCGGTGTTGCCGCGGCCGGTCGCCACCCGGAGCGGGCTGACGAGTCCGGTGGCGACCTCGGCCGTGTCGCCGGCCGTCACTGCTCCGCCGCGGTGGGCGGAGACGGTCACCGCGGGGGACGCCGTGGCGGCTCCGGCGGTGGACAGGAGGACGGCGGCGAGTGCCGCCGCCACGATGGGCGTGCTTCTACCCTGCATGATGGATGTCCTTGGGGTGCGATGCATGTCGAGACGCTGTGGCCGGCCCCAGCACCGAGAAGCGGCGGGTGGGCCGCTCGTCGACGAGCGCGGCCCCGATGTCCAGGGGCATTCGCGCACCTGCCATGGTAGGACCACGCCGGAGGAGTGTCGACGGTCCCACGGCCCCAAAGGGGGTGCCGATCAGCCGGAGAGGTCCTGGATCCGGTCCAGAAGCTCGCGTGCCTTCTCGTCCGCGCCGGCCTCCGAGTGCAGCCGAGCGGCGGCGGCGAGGTGGTGGGCAGCCTGCTTCGGTGATTCGCGCGCCGCGTAGTACAGGCCGAGGCACTCCTCGAGATCGGTCTCGGCTACGTAATCGAGCAGATCCCGCTGGTTGATCAACCCCTTCAACAGGCTCTGGGCCGCGTCGAGGTCGTCGGTGAGGAGGGCGTATCGGGCCTGAGCGAGTTCCAGTTCCTGCCGGTGAGTCGTCGTGCCTACGAGCTGGAGCCCGAGCGCCGCGTTGTCGAGCGCGGTTCGGACGGAGTCGTCCACGATGCCGGCGTGCAGCTTGTAGTCGGCGCTCGCCCGGTGGAACTCGGTCCAGGCCTGCAGGTCCGCCTGCGGCAACAGCAATTTGCCTGCGAGCCCGTGGTACGTCTCGCCCACCTCCACATCCCCCCGGCGGAAAGCGACGTTGCCGATCGCCCACGCTCCCTGGGCGATGAGGAGGGATGGAGCGGGAGATGCCCCATCGGTGATGTCCAGACTCGTTGCCACGTCCCACGCCTCGTCCAGTTCGCCTTTTACCGAAAGCGCGGCAATGAGGATGAAGGCCGCCTGCAGGCGGGCCGGCGCATGGTCGGGGAGCCCGCCGGTCAGTTCCACCGCCCGGCGCGCGAGCTCGACGGCTTCGACCAGCCGTCCCGAGCTTCGTGCCACGACGGACAGCCGCCCCTGGACGATCGACCGCAGTTCGGGCGTGGGAGACATCAGCGACGACCTGTCCATGGTCAGCAGGACATTCTCCGCCTCGTCGAGCCGGCGCAGGCCGATCAGCGATTGCGCCTGGAGCATGGACATGTCCCACCAGACCGGCGCGTTCCGCTGCTCGAACGCGATGCTCGCGGCATGCTCTGCCTCGCACGCCGCCAGGCCGTCGTCGCGCATGTCGCGTGCGTAGTTCGCCGCGAACACGGCGGTGGTGAGGGCCGGCTGATCATCGGCGGGAGGCTGCTCGACCCACCAGGTCAGGGTGCGGGGGTCCATGCCGAGCCGCGCGGCGAAATGCTGCACCATGTCGGGTGTGGGTTGGCGCAGGCCGCGCTCGAGCAGGGAGACGAAATGGGTCGAGTAGACGCCGTCGCCCAGTTCGGCCTGCGTGAGTCCCGCCGTGGTGCGCGCCTGGCGCAGCATGTCGCCGAATCGCATGTCGTTCATCCCCCATAGAAAGCGGCCACGTCGGCCTGCTCCCAGCGCGACCCGTTCCGTGACTCCCCTTGTCTAGCAGATGCCACGGACGATCAGGAAAATCAGTCGTCGTCCTCCTCAGCCGAGCCGACTGAGGTACGTGGAGAAGCCGGCCGGCACCCGGCCGACGGTGCGCGACGACGTCGTGACGGTCAGCGCGCCGGACGCGGTCCACCGTGCGCCGTGCGCCTTGGCGCGCTCGACGAGGCTCACGTCCTCGTCCTGCTCCAGCGGGCCGAACCCGCCCAGCTCCTGGTAGGTGGTTCCCCGGATCCCGAGGTTCGCGCCGTGGACGTGGTGGTGCCCGTCGTCGGGCACGTAGGCATCGGACCACAGCCGGAACCGTTCGCCGTTGTCGGGGGTGAGCGTGGGGCGGACCGTCCCGAGGACGAGGTCGTTGTCACTGCCGAGGCGGTGGTGCTGGAGGAGCCAGTCCCGCGGCACCGTGGTGTCGGCGTCGGTGTTGGCGATCCAGGTGCGCAGTGGCAGGCTGCGGGATTTCGCGAGCGCGAACCTCGCGCCGGCGTCGCGCGCCGCCCCGACCGAGCCGAAGCTGCCCGAGATGACGGAGATGCCCGGCACGGTGCGTGCCTCGGCGGCCGACCGGTCCGTGCAGCGGTCGAGGACCACGGTCACGGAGACGAGGATCCTCGGCACCGTGCGCAGGAGGTGCGTGCGGGCCGCGTCGAGCGAGGTGAGGCAGGCTGCGAGCCGCTCCTCCTCGTTGCGGGCGGGCACGACGACGGCCACCTGGCCGGGGATCACACCAGGCCCTCCCGCCGGGCGACGGACAGGGCGGTCCCGGGGACGAGGATCTCGAGCAGGAAGTCCTCCTCGGTGTGGAGGGAGAGCGTGGCGAGGCCCGCCCGCTCCCGCACGCGCTGGTGGACGGTGTCCCCGTCCAGCTCCCAGCCCTCGATGGGGTGGCGCCAGTGGCACAGGACCAGCACGCCGTCGTCGTCGAGGGATGCGCCGATGAGCCGGATGACCTCGTCGAGCTGGTCCGAGGACAGGAAGTAGCCGGTCTCCGAGAGCACGATCAGGTCGAACGGCCCGTCCTCGCGGGGCCAGTCCCGGGGGACGGTGGCGAGCCGCGCGGTGGCGGCGGCGTGCTGGATGACGGCCTCGTTGGTGCGGCGCACCGCCGTCTCGCTGGTGTCGAGCGCCAGCAGGTTGTCCGACACCGCGGCCAGGTCCTTCGTGAGGGCTCCCACCGAGGACCCGATCTCCAGCGTCCGGCAGAAGCGGCGTCGTGGCAGGCTCGCGACCGTGAGGGCGCGCTTGCGCTGCTCGTAGAACCGCTCGGCGACCTCCCAGGGATCCGCCCGGTCGCGGTGCAGGCGCTCGAAGGTCGACGGGCCCCCGGTGACGAAGAAGGACTCGAAGCTGCGGCTGAAGTGCTCGAGGACGCCGGGCGTCAGCAGCACCTCGTCACCCGGCGCGTCCGACAGGGGCTGGGTCTGCGAGGCGTGCGTGGCGAGGGCGGAGCCCTTGCGGGCGTGGTCGTCGGCGGCGAGGTGGTGCAGCGACAGGTCGGCGAGCTGTTCGGCCTGCTCCTCCGCCGTTCCCCAGTGCCAGAGCCAGATGGGGTACTCCAGCAGCGTGACGCCGTGATCCTCGCAGAATCGCGCAGCGGCGGCACCGACGGCGTCGTGATCGGCGTGCCCGTCGTGGCGCCACGGTGCGGCCACCAGGGTTCGGGCGGTCTCGCCGTCCCCGAGCTCACGGGTCAGCACCGCCGCGACGTCCTCCGGCGTGATGCCGCCGTCGGGCAGCCCCTCGAAGGTGATCCGCGCGGCCGGAGCCAGGACCTGGAGCGCGTTCGTCACCTCGCTGCGCCGCAGCTCCGCGAGCTGCCGCGGCGAGTAGGTGGGGGAAGAGGGGTGGGAGGCCTCTCCGTCGCTGAGGACGACGACGTCGCACTGCACGCCGTCACGTGCGAGCCGGGCGAGCAGGCCTCCGGCGCCGAGGGTCTCGTCGTCGGGGTGCGCGGCCAGGAGGACGAACCGGGAGGGCAGCCGCCCGTCGAAGAGTTCCTCGATCTGGAGATCCCCGCCCGGTTCGCGGTCCTGCTCCCAGGTGCGCCAGTGGCTCTCGGGGGTCCCCTCGCCGTCGTGCGTGAAGCTCACCACGCCGCACCGCCCTGCTCCGACGCCTCGAGGACGCGCCGGCCGAGTGAGGCGTCGTCACGCTCGGCGTGATGCTGGCGCAGGTAGAGGTGCAGGTCCGCGACGCGGGCGGCGTGACGCTCGTCGAAGGCCAGCGGCGCGGGGCCGAGAGCGTGGGCCGCAGCCTCCAGGACCCGCTCGGCGCCGTCGAAGGACAGGGAGCGCACGCGGGCCGCGAGGAGCGCCCCCTCCTGGCCGCCCGCCCGTCCGTCGTCGACGGCGTCGGCGGCGGCGGCGAGCGCCGTCCGGATCCCGTGGAGCGCGGCGTCCACGCGGCCGAGGTGCAGCAGCGCGATCTGGTCCGGCGCACGGTGCCGTGAGGCCTCGACGAGGGTGCGTGCAATGCCCAGGGCGCCCCCGAACCAGCAGGCCGCGACGCCGATGCCGCCCCACGCGAAGCCGTCGCGGGTGAGGTACCAGTCGGCGTCGCCGACCGGGACGGCGGCCGCGTCCTCGAAGCGCACCGAGCAGCTGGTCACCGCCGCGAGGCCGTGGCTGATCCAGGCGCCGGCCGGCTCCGGGATGACGCCGTCGGCGCGGAGGTCCACGGCGAACGCCCGGCGCTTCCCCTCGCGGACATGCGCGGTGACGATCGCGGCGTCGAGGTGATCGGCGAGGGAACACCACGGCTTGACGCCCGTAAGGGTCCATGTGCCGTCCGGTCCCTCGGACGCCGTGAGCGCGACGCCGGGCGCCTCCGCCGCGAAGACCCCCCACGTGCCGGCGGGCAGGCCGGCCGGTCCGGCGGGGGAGCCCATCCCTGCCTGGTCGAGGATCGCCAGGGCATCGAGGTGGGGTTCGACGACGCGCGCCACGGTGAGGTCGGCGGCGGCGAGCGTGGTGAGGAGCTGCCAGGTGAGGGCCGTCCTGCCCGATCCCGGCAGCGGGACCGCGGTGCCCAGTTCTCCGGCGAGGGCCAGGGCCCGGGGCAGGGAGCCACGCGCGGCATCGACCCGGTCGGTGAGGAAGTCCAGCGGGTCGCCGTCGGCGTCATGGCGCTCGGCGTGCTCCGGCGTCACAGGGGAGGATTCGTCGGAGCGCAACATATCCGAAGTCTACTGACGCGCAGGGCCCCGCGCGCACCGTCATGGCGCCATCCCCCTGATGGGACGCATCTCCCGGGATGATGGCCATGGCCGCCGATGTCACCTCGCACGGGTGAGGTCCGGCGGCGGCGCCGGTAGGAAGCTGGCCGGGTCCGTTCTGACAGGAGGTTCGTGATGCAGCGAGCGGGGACCGCGGACACCTCTGCGCAGCTCACCGGGGCGGGGCGGCCGACCGCGTCGACGGCCGCGGTCGGCAAGGACCTTCGGAAGCGCGTGCCCCGCCGGAGTCACGGCGAGTGGTCCGCATCCCCGGACCGAGCGAGCCCGCTGGAGATCCTCCGCGACCAGGAGAAGGATCGCGTGCCCGAGCTCCTCCCCCTCCGGCACGAGCGGATGGCCGCGTCCCCGTTCGCGTTCTTCCGCGGTGGCGCAGCCATCATGGCGGCGGACCTTCGGGAGACCCCGGTCACCGGGCTGCAGGTCCAGCTCTGCGGAGACGCGCACATCAGCAACTTCGGCGGCTTCGCGTCCCCGGAGCGGCGCCTGGTCTTCGACGTCAACGACTTCGACGAGACACTGCCGGGGCCGTGGGAATGGGACGTCAAGAGGATGGTGACCAGCGTCGAGATCGCTGCCCGCGACCGCGGCTTCGGCGGGGCGGAAGGACGCGCCGCCGTCCTCGAGACGGCCGGGGCCTACCGGGACGCCATGAGGTCCTTCGCGGCGATGACCCCACTGGAGGTCTGGTACGCATCGCTGGACGTCGAAGCACTGCTTCCGGACATCGAGGAGAACCTCGGCGGCCATGCCGCGAGGGACGCCGGCCGCCGGATCTCCCGGGCGATGGGCAAGGACAGCGCACGGGCTGCCCGCAAACTGACGGAGGTCGTCGACGGCCGTCCGCGGATCGTCGACGAGCCTCCGCTGGTGGTGCGCCTCCAGGACCTCCTGCCCGATGTCGAGGCGCAGCAGCTCGAGGAAGGCATCCGCGGCATCATCGCCGACTACCGGCAGACCCTTTCCCCAGACCGGCAGGTCCTGCTCGATCATTACGTGTACGAGGACGTCGCTCGCAAGGTCGTCGGTGTCGGCAGCGTCGGGAGGCTCAGCTGGATCGTGCTGCTGATGGGTCGTGAGCACGCGGACCCGCTCGTGCTGCAGCTCAAGCAGGCCGCGTCCTCGGCGCTGGAGGCCCACCTCGGGCCCAGCCGGTACCCCAACCACGGCGAACGGGTGGTCCGGGGCCAGCGCCTGATCCAGGCCTCGAGCGATGTGCTGCTGGGCTGGCTGCGGACCGCGGGACTCGACGGCATCGAACGCGACTTCTACGTCCGCCAGCTCTGGGACTGGAAGACCTCCGCGGACCTGACCACGATCTCCGCATCGGGGCTCGCGGCCCACGCACGCCTCTGCGCCTGGACACTCGCGCGGGCCCATGCGCGCACCGGCGACCCCACCGCGATCGCCTCCTATCTGGGACAGGGAGCGGCCTTCGACCACGCCCTGGCCGTCTTCGCCGCCGTCTACGCCGACCAGAACCAGCGGGACTACGACGAGTTCATCCGGAGCGGCGGCGACAGCCCGGTCGGTGGGCGCTGAGGGGCAGACCGCTCAGGCCTCCGGCGGCAGCGCCTCGTGGTGCTCGAGCCCCTTGGTGCGGCGATCCTCCTTCATCTCCGCCTCGAAGAGGTGGCGCTTGCCCTCGACCAGGGAGTCGCGCGCCTGCTTCTCGAAGGACTTGAACTCGGAGTAGTAGTGGTCGTCGTAGTCCTCCATGATCTGGAAGGTCCACCGGCCCTCGATCACGTTGCGGCCAATGATCTCAGTGGCGAGTCTGTCCGCGAGCTCCGTGTGCCCGGCCTTGCGGAACAGGTCCTCGGCCTCGGAGAGATTGAGGTCCGCCTTGCCGGTGAGGCGGTGGAAGCCGTAGAGGTAGCCGCGCGCATGCTCCACCACCTCGAGGGCTTCGGAGAGTTTCCCGAGGGCCTCGACGGTGAGGTCGGAGACGCCGTCGGGGCGCTGGTGGGTGGAATCGGGACCGGGAGTGTCTGGGGTAGCCATACCACGTACCGTACCCACCCCCACCGACGTCCAGACAGCCTTTCCCGGCCCGATCGCGCGGCGCGGCTACCCCAGTTCGGGCTTCGCGACCACGGCGATGTCATCGTCGCCCGCGCCGGCACGCTGGGCCTCGGTGAGGGACTGCAGGAGCGCCGTCACCGCCGGCAGGGGGTCGGGGGTGGATCGCAGCACGAGCCGGGCATCCTTGGCGAGCAGGTCCACGGAGAACTGGGTGTCGCCGAACGAGCCCTCCGTGATGACGGCCCCCTTCATTCCGGCGATGGCGCCCAGGCCCGTGCCCTGCAGCAGGTCCAGGACCGCGGCGGCGTCGAGCCCATTGGCCCTGCCGAGGCGCAGTGCCTCCACGAGCCCCTGGAGCGTGACGCCCAGGGCGAGGTTGGCGAGCAGCTTCCCGGTGGCGGCCTCGGCGGGCGACGCCAGGCGGCGCACGCGCCCGGCGTCGCCCCACAGCGCGGCGAGGGGTGCGACGACGTCGAGATCACCGGTCGCGCCGCCGAGCAGGACCCCGAGCGTCCCCGCCCGCGCCGGGGCGAGGCTGCCGATGACGGGCCCGTGGACGTACCGGATCCCCGCCGCCGCGGCGTAGTCGGCGAACTCGCGCGCGTCCTCGGGGGAGACCGTCGTGACGTCGAGCCAGACGGCTTCGGCCGGGATCGCGAGCCCGGAGAGCACCACGTCGCGGACGGCATCCGGTCCGAAGAGCACCGTCAGCACGACGTCGGCCCCCTCCACCGCTTCCTCGGCCGATCCGACCGGGATGGCACCGGCGTCGTGCAGGCGGTCGACGGCGCTCGCCGTCCTGTTCCAGGCCGTGACGTGGTGGCCGGCCTGCAGCAGGTGCAGGCCGAGTTCGTGCCCCATGCGTCCGACGCCGAGCAGTGCGATCTTCACAGTGGTCCTCCGGAGAGTAGGTGTGCCGGGACGGTTCGAGGAGTCAGTCGGCGCTGACCTGGTGGCGGAAGGTGTCCCGCCGGACGTGAAGACCCCAGAGGAGGTCCGCGAGGATGTTCGGGTCCTTCTCCGGATCACCCTCGACGATGCGGCCGCCGATGATCAGCTGCGAGACGTGGATGCCTTCCTCACCGAGCACCTCGTGCAGCAGTTGCGCGTAGGCGGCCTGGCCGGCGAAGGCCACCGAGGTCCCGGTCACGGAGCGCCCGGGCTTCACGGCGGAGCCGCCGTTCACGAAGAGGATGGTGCCCCGGTTCTCGCCGAGGAAGCGCATGCCGGGCACCACCTGGTGCACGGCGGCCACGGGTCCGTAGATGGAGAACTCGACCGGGCCCCTGAGGTCCGCCGGCGTGGTCTCCAGGACGGGGCGCATGAAGTCCTTCTGCGGGAGGGGACTGTACTGCAGTACCTCGATGGGCCCGAGTGTCTCGGTCGCCGCTTCGAGGGCCGCGGCGATCGATTCGGGGTCGCGGACGTCGGCCGCGAAGCCGCGCGCCTGGATGCCCTCCTTGCCGAGGTCCTCCGCCAGCGCGTCGAGCTTGCCCTGGCTCCGGGAGATGAGGGCCACCGAGAAGCCCTCCGCTCCGAAACGGCGTGCCACCGCGGCGCCGAGGCCGCGTCCTGCTCCGATGATTGCGAGTGTAGTCATACCGGGTGCAATCGATCAGTGTGCTGAATAATTCCGACGCTCGGCCCCCGCCCGGATCATGCGGTGCCTCAGCGCAGCGTCCCGAGGATGGTGCGCTGGATGACGACGGCGGCGGCGCCACGCGCCCACTGCGCGAAGTCGGTGGGCTGCCGACTCAGCCGGACCGGCGACGCCTCCGGGTCGCGGTAGTAGTCGATCGCGGCGTGCAGCGAGGGTGCCGCGGCGTCGGCGAGGTCCATGCCCTCGCCGGAGAGGATGACGAGGTCCACCATCGTCAGGTTCGCGACGGCGGACACCAGCAGCCCGAGGGCGGCGCCCGCGGCCTCCACGATGCCGCCCGCCACGGGGTGCCCCTCACGCGCGAGCGCGAGGATCTCCTCGTAGGAGCGCTGGTCGCCGGTGGAGGCGGCGAACTGGGAGCAGATGGCCGGGATGGTGAGGACGGCCGACGAGCACCCGCGGTGGCCGTCCATGCAGCGCGGTCCGGTCGGGTCGAGCGGATAGTGGCCCACGAGGCCCAGCCCGGCATCGGGCGGGGCGATGACGACGTCGTTGATGACGAGCCCGTATCCCACGCCCGCGCCGACCGTCAGCACGGCGAAGTCCCTCTCGCCGCGGCCTGCGCCGAACCACTGCTCGGCGATGGTGAGGGCGACGACGTCGTTCTCGACGACGACGGGCAGGCCGGTCCGCTGCTGCACGAGGTCGGCGAGGGGGACGTCGCGCCACCCCAGGAATGGGGCGCGGAGCACGGAGGAGTCGGCGTTGACCCTGCCCCCGATGCTGATGCCGATGCCGCTGAACTGCCCGATCGGGCCGAGATCGGCCACGGCATCGACGATGGCGCCGACCACGTCCTCCACGGCGTGGCCCGGCAGGGCGCGCTCGCCGGTCCCGACGACGTCGGCCTTGAGGTTCGTCGCGACCGCCGACGCGGTGTCACCGGTGAGTTTGACGCCCACGAAGCGGTGCGCGTCCGGACTGACCTCCAGGGGGCGGACGGGGCGTCCGATGGAGGCCGTCCCGGCCTCCTCCGATTCGCGGAGTACCCCGGCGTCGAGGAGCGGCTTGCTCAGGCGGGTGAGGCTGGCGACCGACAGGCCGAGCCGCGTGGCGAGGTCACCGCGTGAGATGGGACCCCGGATCAGGACCTCGCGCGCCAGGGCCCGGGCGGGGCTGGAAGGGGCGAGCGAGGTGACCGCGTCCATGGACATCCGTTCCGGAGGGAGTAGTTATTTCCAAAATACAGCTAAACAGGCAATCCGGACGCTCCTCCCCGGATCGAATTCCTGGCAACGCGCGCTGTGAGTGACGCTTGACACAGCTGTTAATTCTATCGTAAAAATAAATTGTGCCGCTGAAATGCACGCCTCGCAGCCGGCCGCTCATCAACACCGCACGAAGGAGAGCCTGTTGTGAAGCTTCCACCCGGCCCCGCGCCGCGCGCCGTCCGATGCCTGGTCGGAGGGACGGCACTGGCGCTGGTCCTCTCCGCCTGTACGCCCCAGGACGACGTCGTCACACTGGATTTCTTCCAGTTCAAGCCCGAGGCGGTGGCGAACTTCGAGGCCATCATCGACCGGTTCGAGGCGGAGAATCCCGGCATCCGCGTGGTGCAGAACCACGTCCCCGACGCCGACACCGCGATCCGCACGCTGCTGGTGAAGGACAAGACCCCGGACGTCCTGACGCTCAACGGCAACGGACGGTACGGGGAGCTCGCCGAAGCGTGCGTGTTCGCCGATCTCTCCGACCTGCCCGTCGTCGAGCAGGTCCGTCCGGCTGTCAGCGACATCGTCAGCGAGCTCGGCTCCTGCAGCGCTGACGAGGTGAACGCGGTGCCGTTCTCGAGCAACGCGAGCGGCATCCTGTACAACAAGGACCTCTTCGCGCAGTACGGCGTCGAGGTCCCGACCACCTGGGACGAGTTGCTGGCCGCCGCCCGGACGTTCGAGGACGCCGGCGTTCCGCCGTTCTACACCACCCTCAAGGACGCCTGGACCGTGAGCCCGGCCTTCGTGAACCTCGGCGGGGCCCTGCAGCCCGAGGACTTCTTCGACCGGCTCCGCGCCGAAGGATCCGAGGTGGCGTCGGGTGAGGTGTCCTTCTCCAAGGACTACCCCGAAGCCATGGAGAAGCTGACGACGCTCTACGGCTTCGGACAGGACGGCGCCGCGAGCCGGGACTACAACGCGGGCAACGCGGCTTTCGGGGCGGGGGAGTCCGCGATGTACATGCAGGGCAGCTACGCCATCCCCGCGATCCGCGCCTCGAACCCGGACGCCAACATCGGGTCCTTCCCCTACCCGGCCACCAACTCGCCGGAGGACAGCGTCGTCGTGTCCGGTGTGGACGTCGCCGTGTCGGTCGGACGCGACACCGAGCATCCCGCGGAGGCGCGGGAGTTCGTCGAATTCCTCATGTCGCCGGAGGTGGTGCAGCAGTACGCGCAGGAGCAGAGCGCCTTCTCCCCGCTCGCCACGGGGGCCGACGCCACCGACCCGGCGCTGGCCGGCCTCGCGCCGTACTTCGAGGACAACCGGATCATCGGGTTCATCGACCACCAGCTACCCGCGAGCCTGCCCCTCCCGCAGTACCTGCAGGAGCTCGCGCTCGGCGGCTCGGTGGAGGACTTCCTGTCCGTCATGGACCGCGAGTGGAGCAAGATCGCCGCCCGCACCATCCCCAACGAGAAGGACTGACATGAGCACCGAAGTGAGCCGACCCGCCCGCCGGGGCACGCCGCCTCCTGCGCTGCGGCAGGACCGGCGGGTGCCGAGGGCCTTCTACCTGATGGTCCTGCCCGCCCTGGCGCTGTTCGCGGTGTTCCACACCCTGCCATTGCTCACGGGCATGTTCTTCAGCCTCACCAACTACGCCGGGTACGGCGAGTGGTCCTTCGTCGGTCTGCGGAACTACGCCAACCTGTTCGGCGACGACCGCATCTACGGCGCCTACGGGTTCACCTTCCTCTTCGCGATCGTGTCCACGATCGCGGTGAACATCATCGCGCTCGCGGTCGCGATCGCCCTCAACGGGCGGATCCGCTTCAAGACCGGGTTCCGGGGGATCTTCTTCATCCCGAACATCCTGTCGATCCTGATCGTCGGGTACGTCTTCAACTACCTGTTCTCGAACTCCGTGCCGGCGATCGCCGAGGCACTGGGCATCACCTCCCTGACCACGAGCATCCTCGCGAGCCCGGACACAGCCTGGATCGGCGTCGTGATCCTGTCCGTGTGGCAGGCGGCAGCGTTCAACATCATCATCTACCTCGCCGGGCTGCAGACCATCCCGACGGAGCTCTACGAGGCGGCCGCACTCGACGGCGCCACCCCGTGGAAGCAGTTCACCTCGATCACCTTCCCGATGATCGGTGCGTTCTTCACGATCAACATGGTGCTGAGCCTCAAGAACTTCCTGCAGGTGTTCGACCAGATCATCTCGCTCACAGCGGGCGGGCCGGGCACCTCGACCGAATCGATCTCCGTGCTGATCTACCGCGGGGGCTTCCAGGGCGGGGAGTACGGCTACCAGACCGCCAACGCCGTGATCTACCTGTTCGTGATCATCGCCATCTCATTCATCCAGCTGCGCATCCTTCAGCGCCGGGAGGCCTCGTTCTGATGACCGCCACATCGCAATCCGCGAGCCGCCGCGTGCTCGCCGACGCCCGGCCCGACGACGTCGCGCAGGTCCACCGGCCGGACCGCCGCCAGGTGAACTGGTGGCTGACCGCGCTCGTCGCGGTCTGCTCCCTCACCGTGCTCATCCCGCTCTACCTGACCGTGGTGACGGCGCTCAAGACGCCGGACCAGCTCGGCGGGACGGGCTTCGGGCTGCCGACGTCGGCCCGCTGGGAGAACTTCGCCGAGGCATGGACGCTCACGAGTTTCCCCCGGGCACTGCTCAACACCGGCCTGGTCACCGTGGGCGCGGTGCTGCTGACGCTCCTGACCAACTCGATGGTCGCCTACGCGATCGCGCGCAACCTGCACCGCCGGTTCTTCAAGGGCCTGTACCTCTACTTCATTGCCGCCCTGTTCGTGCCGTTCCCGATCATCATGCTGCCCGTGGTGAAGCAGACCGCCATCCTCGGACTCGACAACCAGCTGGGCTTGATCCTGCTCTACACGGTGTACGGGCTGTCGTTCAACATCTTCGTGTACGTCGCCTACATCCGGTCCATCCCGCTGGAGCTGGAGGAGGCCGCACTGACCGACGGCGCCTCGACCTGGACGGTCTTCTGGCGCATCATCTTCCCGCTGCTGGGCCCCATGAACGCGACCGTCGGCATCCTCACGTGCCTGTGGGCCTGGAACGACTTCATGCTGCCCCTGGTCATCCTCTCCGAGTCGTCCGCACAGACCCTGCCTCTGGCACAGTTCATCTTCCAGGGCCAGTTCAATACGAACTACTCGGTGGCATTCGCCTCCTACCTCATGGCAATGGCACCGTTGTTGATCGTGTACATCTTCGCGCAGCGCTGGGTCATCTCCGGCGTGATGCGCGGATCCTCGAAGTAACCCCGTCCGAACGACCAACGAAAGGGACCACCTTCGTGACCTCTACCGTCAATCCCGCCACCGACTCCGCCGTGGACGCCACCGCCGGACTGCCCGACGACGCGCTCGCGGAACGCATGCAGGATCCGGACTGGTGGCGCCAGGCCGCCGTGTACCAGATCTACCCCCGGAGCTTCGCCGATTCCAACGGCGACGGTATCGGTGACCTGAAGGGCATCACGTCCCGCATCCCGTACCTCAGGTCCCTCGGCGTGGACGCCGTCTGGCTCAGCCCCTTCTACCCGTCCGCGCTCGCCGACGGCGGGTACGACGTCGACGACTACCGCGACGTCGACCCCAAGCTGGGCACGCTCGAGGACTTCGACGAGATGGTCGCCGCCCTGCACGCGGCCGGCATCAAGCTCGTCGCGGACATCGTGCCGAACCACACCTCCGACCGCCACGAGTGGTTCAGGGAGGCGCTCGCCTCGCCCAGGGGCTCCGCCGCCCGTGCCCGCTACATCTTCCACGACGGGAAGGGTCCCGACGGGTCGGAGCCGCCGTCGGACTGGGACTCCGTGTTCGGCGGGCCCGCGTGGGAGCGCATCGAGGACGGCCAGTGGTATATGCACATCTTCGCCCGGGAGCAGCCGGACCTGAACTGGGACAACCGGGAGGTCCGCGACGACTTCCTGAAGACCCTCCGCTTCTGGTCCGACCGCGGCGTGGACGGCTTCCGCGTCGACGTGGCGCACGCGCTCACCAAGGACATGACCGAGCCGCTGCCGTCCAAGGCCGAGCTCGGCCCCGAGGGCGGCAACAACCGGGGCAAGCACCCCTTCTGGGACCGCGACGAGGTCCATGAGGTCTTCGCGGAATGGCGCACCGTGTTCAACGAGTACACACCGCCGCGCACCGCCGTCGCCGAGGCCTGGGTCCACGCCGACCGCCGCGCCCGCTACGCCAGCCCCGAGGGGCTCGGCCAGGCGTTCAATTTCGACCTCCTCAAGGCCGACTGGAACCCCGGCCAGTTCCGCGACATCATCACCAAGAACCTCGCCGAGGCGACCGCGTCGGGTGCGTCGTCGACCTGGGTCTTCTCCAACCACGACGTCGTCCGCCACGCCACGCGCTACGGCCTGCCGCCGGTCGGGGACGACGCCTCGGAGGGCAAGGCCGGGCAGGGCGGCCAGGGCGGTCAGGACGGCTCGGCCTGGCTCATGAGCGGCGGGCAGGAACCCGCCCTGGATCGTGCGCTCGGCGAGCGGCGGGCCCGCGCCGTCTCCCAGCTCATGCTCGCGCTGCCGGGCTCCGCCTACCTGTACCAGGGCGAGGAGCTCGGCCTGCACGAGGTCGCCGACATCCCCGACGAGCACCGGCAGGACCCCACGTTCTTCCGCAACAGGGGCGTCGACGTGGGCCGTGACGGCTGCCGCGTCCCGCTGCCGTGGACGCGGGACGGGGAGTCGTTCGGCTTCGGGTTCCAGGGTGCGCACCTGCCGCAGCCGGCGTGGTTCGGCGAGTACGCCGTCGAGGTGCAGGAATCCGACCCCGCCTCGAACCTCAGCTTCTACCGCCGCGCGCTCGCGCTGCGCCGTGATCTGCAGGGCGAGGAGGACTTCGAGTGGGTCGACGAGCCCACCGCCGACGTCCTGCACTTCACGCGCCCGGGCGGCTGGCACTCGGTAACCAACTTCGGGTCGTCGCCGGTGGACCTGCCCGAGGGCACCGTGCTGCTGAGCAGCGCACCGCTCGAGGACGGCAGGCTGCCGGGGGACACGACCGCCTGGCTCGTCCGGTAGGTCCCGACGCCCGACGACGGCGGGTCGCCCTGTGCGGGGGCGCCCCGCCGTCGTCGTCCCTGCGGGCGTTCCGCCGCGGCGGGTGGCCAGACCCGTGGTGCAGTTACCCCGGGTCTGCACCGCCGCGCCGGGTGTCCGCCCCCGCGCCGGGTGTCCTCGCGCCGGGTGTCCGCCCCCGCGCCGGGTGTCCGCCCCCGCGCCGGCCGTCGGCCGGATGACCCCGGAGCGGGCCGTTCGTCCGCAGGGGAATCGGTTGCGACCGGATTCGGTGCCTCGGAATACTGGGGGGACGGCATACGCGAGGGGGAGGGCGGCGTCATCGGCAGGTCACAGGAACACGAGGAACGGCTTCGCAAGGCCGCCCAGTACCGTGCTGCCCAGGGCGACGAGGGCGCCGCCATGGCGGAGCTGGAACGCCAGAACGACGACGGGCCGCCGGCGGACGGCGAGATGGCGCCGCTGCGCCAGGGTGAGGACGAGGCCAGACGCGCACGCCTCATCGTCGACCGTGCCGTGGCGCGCGGCGACTTCGACAACCTGTCGCTCGCCGGCAAACCCATCCCCGGCCTGGGAGAGGCCCACGACCCCGACTGGTGGGTCAAGGGCCTGATCCAGCGCGAGAACATCACCGGCCTGGGCCCCCGCGCCATCCTGCTGCGCGCCGAGGACGCCGAACTCGACGGCCGCCTCGACCGCCAGTACACCGAGCGCCAGGTCCGCGACCTCCTCGAGGACTTCAACTACCGCGTGGTCGACGCCAGGCGCCAGCTCCTCGGCGGCCCGCCCGTCATCACGAAACTCCGCGACGTCGACGCCGAGGTGCAGCGCTGGCGTGAGCGGCGGGCGGAAGCCCGCCGCGCCGCCGAGGCCGCGGCCCCGCCGGCCCCGCCGAGGGCATCGTTCTGGCGGAGGCTCTGGCGGGGCGGCACCTAGTTCGGCGCTGCCCCGGCGTCCTGCCGGGCCTTCGCCGCCGCGATGTCCGCCTGGTAGTGCTCGTAGCCGCGATAGCGGACGGCCTCGATGATGACGCTGAAGATCACGAGGTCGAAGACCACCCATGCGATGTTGACGGACGTCCCGAGGATGTCCGCGTGCCCGAGGGACAGACGGACGACGCCGACGACCGCCGCCGCGGCCAGCAGCCCCATCGCCCAGAGCTGTGGCTTCACGAGGTCCCAGCGCAACGCGCCGTCCTGCTGCAGGGTCTTCGGCGTCACCGCGAAGTCCAGGTCGCGGCCCAGATAGACGTTGCCGAACGCCGAGGTGATGGACCGGATCCAGACGGGGAACAGGGCGAGGGAGTACTGCTGCCCCCGCCAGGTCCTGACGCCCTTGCCGACGACGGCGAACAGCAGCTGGTTGACCAGCAGGAACGGGATCAGCCGGACGAAGAACTCCGTGCTGATGGAATTCACCGGGAGGACGCCGAAGAGAAGGTAGATGATCGGCGCCGCGATGTAGACGATCGCCGCGAACCCGGAGAGGTAGCTCCACATCGTGGCCCCGTACATGAGCTTCTGGGCGAAGGACAGGCCCTTCTGGGCGAACGGGTTCTCGCGGAACATCACCTGCATGGTGCCCTGCGCCCAGCGCAGGCGCTGGGTCAGCATGGAGCTGAGGTCCTCGGGGGCCAGCCCGTCGGCGAGCTTCTCGTGGTGGTAGGCCGACTCCCACCCCAGGGCGTGCAGCCGCATGCACGTGGCCATGTCCTCGGTGACGGAGATGGTGGCCATCGGCATGACGGCCTGCGCCTCACCGGAGCGGTCGGCGTCGACCGACTCGATGAGCACGCGCACGGCGTCGATCGCCGCAAGCGGGGACCAGGAGCGTTGGGCCAGCTGGTCGAGGGCGGTGTCGTCGACGACGGCGAGGCCCATGGCGCCCGCGCCCTGCACGGTGTCGTCCAGGCCCTCGATGCCGAGGTCGGCCAGGGAGGCCAGGTCGTCGTGGAACGCGGCAATGTCCCGGGCCACCAGGGTGCGGGTCACCGCCACGACCCGCTGCTGGAACTCGTAGGTCACCTCCGAGATGCCGTCGCCCCTCTGCAGGCGACGGCGGACCCGGCGGAGGTCCTTGGCCACCAGGTCCAACGCCTCGGCGACCCGCTCGTTGTCCGCGCCGAGGTTCTTCTTGGCCTTCGCAATGACCCGGTCGGAGGTCCTGAGCGCCTTGTGGAGGGCGAGCTCGATCTCCGTGACGTAGCGGGAGACCCCGAGCTGCATGAGCGCCTCGCGGCGGATGACGGCGTTCGAGCCGCAGAAGAACGCGGCGTTCCAGCCGTCCTTGCCCTGCTGGATGGGCCCGTAGAAGAGCGGCGCCTGGCTTCCCAGGGGGTCCGAGTCCGGCACATTGACGAAGACCTGCGGGGTCTGGACGAGGGCCATCTTCTCGTTGGTGAAGTACCCGAGGGTCCGGTCGAGGAGGAGTGGGTCGGGAATCTGGTCCGCGTCGAGGATGACCAGGAACTCGCCGTCCGTGGACATGAGGGCGTTGTTCAGGTTGCCGGCCTTGGCGTGCCGGGGCATGTCCTTCCAGTCCGCCGAGCGGGTGATCCACCCGATGCCCTCCGCGTCCGCGGCGGCCCTGACGTCGGCGCGGTTGCCGTCGTCGAGGATCCAGGTCCGGTGGGGGTAGCGGATGGCCTTCGCGGCCCGCGCCGTGGTCAGGACGAGGTCGAGCGGCTCGTTGTAGGTGGTGATGAAGACGTCCACGGTGAGGCCCGCGGGCGCCTCGGGTGGCTCGCGCCGTTTGAGCCGCCACACGGTGAACCCGAACAGCAGCGAGTCGATCAGGGAGTACGTCTCCGCGAGGACCAGGGGGATGGCGATCCACCAGGCGTCCCAGTTGATCGAAAAGAGCCACCGCCAGGCGATGTAGTTCACGCCGAGGACCGCCGTCACGAGCACGATGGCCCGGATCAGCAGGGCGCGGCCCCCGAAGGAGTCCCTCCCGCGTGAGGGCTCGACGTTCGGATCCCTTGTTCCTGTCCCCACAGCAGCACATTCCACTTCTGCTTCGTGCACCCAGGCACTGTCGGTGACTTATGTGCGCCGGGTCGGCCGCACTGAGACGCTCACCGGGTCACGGAGGACCATGAAGCACTGGAACCAAAGTACCCGAGGGAACACCGGGCGGCCGGGTGGCGCTACATGTCGGCGTAGCGCCTGGCCCGGCCCAGCGCCTCGCGCAGGCCGTCGGCGTCGAGCACGGCCCCGTAGGCGGGCGTGTCACGCTGGAACCGCCAACCCTCGGCGAGGGCTCCGGCGTCCACGGCGTCGAAGCCGAACTCGTCGAGGAGCCCGACCACGGCCTGCTTCGCGTCGGAGTCGTCCCCGGCGATGGGCAGGGCGCGGCGCCCGGGTGTGCCGGCGGGCGTGCCGTCGGTGGTGAGCTGCGCGAAGTGGATGTTGTTGAACACCTTCACCACGGAGGATCCGGGAAGGTGGCGCTGCACGAGGCCGCTCGTCGTGGTGGTCTCGTCCTCGAGTTCCTCGATCCGGCCGTCACGCTCCGGATAGTAGTTGCAGGTGTCGATGACCAGTTTGCCGGCGAGGGGCTCCACCGGGACCGCGTCGACGCTCTTCAGCGGGACGGTCACGACGACGACGTCGCCGTCCTTCGCCGCGTCCTCGGCCGTGCCGGCGCGGGCGGCGTCGCCGAGCTCGGCCACGAGGTCCTGCAGCGTCTCGGGGCCCCGCGAATTGCTCATGATCACCCGGTAGCCGTTGGCGACGGCGAGGCGGGCGAGCTGGGATCCGATGTGGCCGCTGCCGATGAAGCCGATCGTGCTGCGGGGGACGACGGCCTGGTTCGTGGTGTTCTCACTCATGCCTTGCACAACCTCCCGGGGGCGGCGTTATTCCTCACCCGGGCGGGGGTGTCCACACGTAGAACTTCTCCGGCCGGCCCGCGGATCCGTACTGGGGGACGATGCGCGCCTGCCCCCGCGCGACCAGGAACTCGAGGTAGCGCCGGGCGCTCACGCGCGCCATGCCGAGCCGGGCCGCGACCTCGGACGCCGACGTGCCCCGGCCCTGCCCCGCCAGGTCCAGCACGACGGCGTCGAGCGTCGGCGCGGAGAGGCCCTTCGGCGGTGCGATCGTGGTGGTCGCGGCCGGCGTCACGCCCCCGCCGGTCCCCGTCGTCGTGCGCAGGAGCTGGTCGATCCGCTGCTGGTCCAGCGCTGCCGAGCTGTCGCCGGCGTGGGCGTCGAGCTCGCGCCGGTACGCCACATAGTGGTCCAGCCGCTGGTTCAGGACCGCGGCGCCGAACGGCTTCACGAGATAGTGCAGCACCCCGCCGGCCACCGCGGCCCGCACGGTGTCGAGCTCGCGGGCCGCGGTGATCGCGACGACGTCGAGGGGCTCTCCCGGCCGGTTCCGCAGCGCCCTGAGCACCTCGATGCCCGACATGTCCGGCAGGTGGATGTCCAGCAGGACGAGCCGTGGCTGCAGCTCCTCCACGAGCTCGAGGGCGTGCGCTCCGGTATGCGCCGCCCCGACGACGTCGAAGGCGCCGTGGGCCAGCAGGAACCCGGTGTGGATGCCGGCGACCTCGCGGTCGTCGTCGACCACGAGGGTGGGGATCAGCCCGGCGGTGCTCACGGCACCTGCAGGGTGGCGCGGGGGACATCGGCGGAGGAGGGGGCGAGCCAGACCGTGAATTCGGCGCCGCCGAGCTCGGCGTCGTCGACGACGACGTGCCCCGAGCGCCGGCGGGCGATCCTGTCAACGAGCGCGAGGCCGAAGCCGCGCGTACCGGCCCGGCCGCCGTCCTTCGTCGAGTAGCCGGAGGAGAAGATACCGGCGGCGTCCTCGGGCCGGACACCGGGCCCGTCGTCGGAGACCGTGATGCGCACGCCGTCGTCGGTGGTCGCGAGGTGCACCCCGACCCGGCCGTGACCGCCGTCGGCCACGGCCTCCAGGGCGTTGTCGATCAGGATCCCGAGGACGGTGACGACGTCGGTGGTGCCGTCGGGCGCGAGCGTCGAGGTGTCGTCGATGGACAGCGTGATGCCCTTCTCCGCGGCGATGGTGCTCTTGGTCATGAGCAGGCTCGCGGCGTCCGCGTCCCGGATGCCCGGGGCGATCGAGCCGGAGACCAGCGCCCCGCCGTGCCCGGACCGCGTGATGAAGTCGACGGCCTGTTCCGTGCGGCCGAGTTCGAGCAGGCCGGAGATGGTGTGCATGCGGTTGGCGAACTCGTGCGCCTGGGCGCGGAGGGCCTGCGTGGCGTCGCGCTCCCCGTCGAGGTCGGTGAGCAGCTGGTGCAGCTCGGTGCGGTCGCGAAGGATCATCACACGCCCCACGCGGACGCCGTCCACGAGCGCGTCGGAGGTCCGGGCGAGCAGCACGCGCTCCCCGGAGAGGACGGTCTCGTCGGTGTCCGCCGGATCGGTGAGGAGTCGGGCGAGGGCAGGTTCCACGACGTCCGCGGCGGGCCGGCCGGTGGCGTCGTCGTCGAGGTCGAGCAGCCGCTTCGCCTCGTCGTTGAGGAGCGCGATCCGCTGCTGTGCGTCGACGGCGACCATGCCGTCGCTGATCCCGTGGATCATGGCGTCGCGGGTCTCGAGGAGGGAGGCGATCTGCTCGGGCTCGAGCCGGTAGATGCGCCGCCAGACCAGCCGTGAGACCCAGATCGCGCCCGCCGACCCGACCAGCGCGGCGACGATCAGCCAGGCGAGCAGGCGGGGGAGGTCCTCGTACAGGTCGGCGTCGAGCTCGGCTTCGAGGACGCCCACCGACGCCGTGCCGATGATCTCCCCGGTGGTGGCGCCGCCGGCGTAGACGGGGACCTTCACCCGCCAGGATTCGCCGAGCGTGCCGGTCTGCGTTCCAACGAAGACCTCCCCGGAGAGCGGGACGGAGGGATCGGTGGAGACGGGCTCGCCGATCAGGTCCGGGTTCGGGTGGGAGTACCGGATGCCGTCGGCATCGGTGACGACGACGTACGTCACCCCCGTGGACTGGCGGATGAGGTCGGCGATCGGCTGGATGGTCGCGCTGGGGTCGGCCTGGTCGAAGGCCTCGACCACGGAGGGCAGCTGCGCGACGGACTGGGCGACGCCGACCATGCGGTCCTGGTACTGCTCCCGGATCTGCAGGCGCTGCATCGCGACGGCGGTGGATCCCGCGACGGCGACGATCACGAGCACGACGGCCAGCTGCAGCAGGAACAGCTGCGATCGAAGCGGCATCGTCCTGACCATCCCCATAGTGTGACACGCGCGGACGCGTCACAGGCCTCCGCTTCCCCCGGGTGCCCGTGACCACAAAGACCACTACGAGCACTACGACCGCATGCTTTACCCTCGTCCCGGCGGCTTCCTAGCCTGAGACCAGCAGTGGTGACCCGCATCACATCCGCACCCCTCTCAAGGAAGAGAACACCCATGACGATCGATCGCACAACGGCGCGCCGTTCGACCCTCACCGCCCTTGCCCTCGTCTCCGCGCTCGCCCTCTCCGCCTGCGGTTCCATGACGGAGAGCACCACAGCAGGGGACGCGGACGCGACCATCGACAAGCTCAACATCGTGGTCCCCGCCGATCCGGGCGGAGGCTGGGACCAGACCGGCCGGGCCATGGAGACCGACCTCAAGGAGAACGACCTCGTGGGCAACGCGTCCGTCGTCAACGTCGGCGGCGCCGGCGGCACCAACGGCCTCGCCAAGCTCGCCACCGAGACGGACCCGAACACCCTCATGGTCATGGGCTACGTCATGGTCGGCGCCGTCGAGACCAACAACGCGGCCAACCGCATCGAGGACACGACGCCGATCGCCCGCCTCACCGAGGAGCCCCTCGTGATCGTGGTGCCCGCAGATTCGCCCTACCAGACCGTGCAGGACCTGCTCGACGACATCGAGGCCAAGGGCCAGGGCGTCTCCATCACGGGCGGTTCGGCCGGCGGCGCGGACCACATCCTCGCCGGATCCGTCCTGAAGGAGGCCGGCATCGCGGCCGACAACCTCAACTACATCCCCTACTCGGGCGGCGGCGAATCCCTCGCGGCCCTGCTCGGGAACAAGGTCAATGCCGGCATCTCGGGTGTCGGCGAGTACGCCGAGCAGGTGAACTCGGGCAAACTGCGTGCCCTCGCGGTCTCCGGCGAGGAGGCCGCACCGCAGCTTCTCGACACCCCCACCCTCACGGAGGAGGGCATCGACCTGGTGCTCACCAACTGGCGCGGCGTCGTCGCCCCCGGCAGCGTCGACGACGCGCAGGCCGAGGCCCTCACGCAGCTCGTCACCGACCTGCACGCCACCGACACCTGGAAGGCCACCCTCGAGGAGAACAACTGGGCCGACGCCTTCCTCGCGGGTGAGGAGTTCGAGGCCTTCCTCGACGAGGACATCGCGAGCGTCAAGACGACCCTCACCGACATCGGGCTGCTCTAGGCCATGAGTACCTCGGTTCAGAACGCGGGGAGCGGCACGGCGGCCGCTCCCGGGAAGCCGATCGGCGAGCTGGTCTTCGCGCTCATCATCGTGAGCATCGGCGTGCTCGGTTTCGTGGCGGGCGCCGGCATCCAGACGCCTCCGTCGGCCAGCGACATCGGGCCACGGGCCTTCCCGTTCGCCGTCTCCGCGCTGCTCCTCGTGGTGGGGGCGGGCCTGGTGTTCCAGGTGCTCCGCGGCCACCGGGGTGCGGCGGACGAGGGCGAGGACGTGGACCTGGAGGCCAGGACCGACTGGCTGACCGTCGGGAAGCTCGCGGGGTTCGTGCTGCTGCACGCCTTCCTCATCGTCCCGCTCGGCTGGCCCCTCGCCGCCGCCATCCTGTTCTTCGGTGCGGCCTGGTCCCTCGGCGCCCGGCCGTGGTGGCGCAACCTGGTCACCGCCGTCGTGCTGGCGCTCGTGCTGCAGTTCGTCTTCGCCGGACTCCTCGGCGTGTCGCTGCCGCCGGGCTTCCTCGAAGGGTTCGGTGTGTTCGGTGGATAACTTCTTCCTGCTGATGGAGGGCTTCGCCACGGCGATGCAGCCCATCTATCTGCTCTTCGCGCTGGGCGGCGTGCTCGTCGGCACCGCCGTCGGGGTCCTGCCGGGCATCGGCCCGGCGATGACCGTCGCGCTGCTCATGCCCATCACCTACAGTCTCGAGCCGACGGCGGCGATCATCGTCTTCGCCGGCATCTACTACGGCGGCATGTACGGCGGATCCACCACCTCGATCCTGCTGAACACGCCCGGGGAGTCGTCCTCGATCGTCACGGCGCTCGAGGGCAACAAGATGGCCAAGGCCGGCAGGGGAGCGGCAGCGCTCGCGACCGCGGCGGTCGGCTCGTTCGTGGCGGGCACCATCGCCACGGTCCTGCTGAGCTTCGTGGCACCGTACGTCGCCGCGTTCGCCGTGCAGATCGGCCCCGTCGAGTACGTGGCCCTCATGGTCGTCGCGTTCCTGACGGTCGGTGCGCTCCTCGGATCCTCCGTGCTGCGCGGCCTGGCGTCGCTCGGTCTCGGCCTGTTCATCGCCCTCGTCGGGTTCGACGCGCTCACCGCCCAGCAGCGCTACACGTTCGGCAGCCCGTTCCTGGCGGACGGGATCGACGTCGTCCTCGTGGCCGTCGCGCTCTTCGCCGTGGGCGAGGCGCTCTACGTGGCCTCCCGCCTCCGGCACGGCCCCATCAAGGTCATCCCGGTCACCGGCGGCTGGACCAGCTGGCTCCGCAAGGAGGATCTCCGACGCTCCTGGAGGCCCTGGCTCCGCGGCACCCTGATCGGGTTCCCCGTGGGCACCATCCCCGCGGGCGGTGCCGACGTCGCGACGTTCCTCTCCTACGCCTCCGAGCGCAAGCTCGCGAAGGGCGAGCACAAGAAGCAGTTCGGCAAGGGGGCCATCGAGGGCGTCGCCGGTCCGGAGGCGGCGAACAACGCCGCAGCGGCCGGTGTGCTCGTGCCGCTGCTGACGCTCGGCATCCCGACGACGGCGACCGCCGCCATGATGCTCGTCGCGTTCCAGCGCTACCAGATCCCTGTCGGGCCGCAGCTCTTCGAGTCCAACAGCACGCTCGTGTGGGCGCTCATCGCAAGTCTCTACGTCGGCAACCTGATGCTGCTCGTGCTGAACCTGCCGCTCGTGGGCATCTGGGTCAAGATCCTCCAGATCCCGCGGCCCTACCTGTATGCGGGCATCCTGGTGTTCGCGGTGCTGGGGGCGTTCTCGGTCAACTTCACGCCGATCGACGTCATCATCCTGCTGATCGTGGGCATCCTCGGGTTCTTCATGCGGCGCTTCGGCTATCCGATCGCGCCGATGGTGGTGGGGCTGATCCTGGGGCCCATCTTCGAGAGCCAGCTGCGGCGGTCGCTCGCGATCTCCCAGGGGGATCCCGTGGCGCTCGTGCAGTCGCCGGTCGCGGCGACGATCTACGTCGTGCTGATCGTCATCTTCGCGCTCTCCCTCCTGCTCAAGCGGCGGCAGCGCCAGTTCGAGGCCATGGTGGCTGCGAACGCCGACGCCTCCGCCGTCGTGCGGAGCACGGCATCCGACTCCGCGTTGGCGGATGCGGTCCCGACCACCGCGACGTCCGCGGACCCGACCGATCGAGAGGACACCGGCCGATGAGCACGATCGTGGTGGGCTACGTGCCCAACGCACTCGGGGAGGCCGCCGTCTCCGAGGCCGTCGAGGAGGCGCGGCGCCGGCAGGCGGACCTCGTGGTCATCAACACCACGCGCGCCGACCGCCTCGTGAACCCGGCCTATGCGGACGACGATGACGTCTCGAAGCTCGATGCCCTGCTCCGGGCCACCGGGGTGCCGTTCTCGGTCCGCCACAGCATCTCCGAGGCCACGGCGGCCGAGGAGGTCGTGGACACCGCGGAGGAGCTGGGCGCCGAGCTCATCGTCATCGGGCTGCGGCACCGGACGCCGGTGGGGAAGCTGATCATGGGCTCGACGGCGCAGACCATCCTGTTGTCGGCGCGCTGCAACGTCCTGGCGGTCAAGCTGCCCTAGCGGGGGCTTCCACCGTCGAGAGACTCCGTGCGCCGGGCGGTCCCTCGACTGAGGGCGAGATGGCCACCGAGGAAACCGGCTCCCGCCATGACGGCGTTCCCCGCGAGGCCGAGTCTCGTGCCGAGGGCGAAATGATCCCGCCTGCGGGCGATCAGCGACCCCAGGAGGAGGAAGACGGCGATGTCGGTGCCCAGTGCGTGGACCGCAGCGATCCGGCGCTCGGTTCCTTCCATGCCCGCCCAGTCGCCGGCGCCGGAGATCGCCGTCGGCACGGACGCCACCACCCCGGTGCCGACCAGCAGTGTGGCACTGCTGCGGGCGGATTCTCCACCACCCAGATCGAGGATGGATGCACTCAGCCAGCACCCGAGCGTCACGTCGGTAAGCACAGGATGGATCGAGTGGCCCAGAACGCCGGTGTGGAGGGGGCTCCGCCGTGCCCAGCCGATCACCGGGCCGTAGATGATTTCCTGTGCCCGGGCCACCTTCTCCGACACAGGGCTGGCCCCGACGGACCTGGCTATTCGCTGCGGAAACGGCAATTCCTTCACGCTGCAGGACGCTAGGCGCGCTCGGCACGGCAGGACAGGGCCGTAGGTCCTGCAGGGGTCGAGGAGCGGCCCGCCATCATGCTGCTGCCGGGTAGAGGATGAGGTCGATCACCGAGTGCATCGGTCTGGGAGTCCTCCTGGACATGGCCATCCTGGGCCGGGATGCTCCGGGCAGACGTGTCCCGGGCAGTGGCGGCGAGGTCGAGACGTAAGTGTGGCCGGTGGGGGTGCGTCGTTCGATCCCGTTCGCCGAACCAGGCATAGTTCGGGACGACCAGCCGGTGGCTTCCTTGATGTAGTTGCAGTTCTCGCACAGCCCCTGCCCACCATCGGCACTCGTGGTACCGGTGAGGCGCCACGGGACGACGTGGTCGGTGTGCCTGATCGGCGCATCGCAGTACGGGGTGCGGCAGGTCGCGTCCCTCGCGGCGATCAGGCGGCGCAGTCCGGGCGGAAAGAGCCGGGCCCGCGATTCCATACCCACCAGTTGCCCGGTCTCCGGTGCGGTATAGAGCCGCCGGAGCCAGACGTGTGCGGCGCGCCCGTCGAGCGTGCCGGACCCATCGGCGCCACGCTTCTCTGCATGTTCCCGGAGGAGGTCGCGGGCGATCTGCGCCGGGACCGGACCGTAGCCGGGCAGGTACGCCGGCTCACTGTCGCCCTGGAACAGGGTGCGGTCGGTCATGATGAGGTGCACGTCGGCCTTCACCGATCCGGCGGGCGCGCCGGTGACCCGTTCGACGAGGGCATCGGCCATGAGCTGCCCGCGCCCGAGCCCGCGATTGCTTCCGGCGGTGGTCAGGGTGTCGGCATGACGGGACAGGGCCGAGTAGGCACTGATCGCCTCGGTCGCGGGAAGCAGGGCAGTCAGGTACGCCATGGCGTCCGGGGCCGGCCGACAACTGACGTAGCGCTCGCCGACCGCCTTGCGGGCCCTTGCCACGGCGGCCGCCGGCTCGAGACGCAGGGCGATCCTCCGGGCCCGGTCCTTCACCCCCTGCGTACCGACGCCCTCGAGGGCTCCGCTGTCGGCGGCCAATGCCGTGTCCACGGCATGCCGGTTCTCGGCGCTGAGGCAGATGGTCTCGCGAACGATCAGGGTCGCTCGCCACTCACTGATGACCCCGGATTCCAGGGCTGCGAGAGTCCGGGGCATATCGGCGACGAGCGTTCGGGCCAGTCCCAGCAGACGTGACCCCTGGTGCGGGGATTCCCGCCTCGCCAGGGCGACTTCGGCGGCCACGCCCCGACCCCGCTGATCCGCAGGCACGCCTGCGGCAGCCTCCGCTCGCCGTCGGGCAGTATCCAGGTCCAGCGCCGCACGGGCCTGCGCAGCCGCGGCTGCGCACTTCAGGTCCTCGAGAGCCCGCAGTTGCGATACGAGTGCTTCCTCATGACCTTCGACGGGTTCCGCGGGGGAGGCCGCCGTCGCGGACACTCGAGCCGACGGTGTCCGGGGATCGAGCGCCCTGATCCACCCCCGCACGACGGAGGCGGCTGCACCCGGCGCACACGCACCGAACGGAGATTCCCGGACGCCTTCTTCGGACATGTGTTCTATTTTACGGGACATGCCCTAGAACACAATAGCGAATGACTCGTTCGTGGATCTCCGATGCCGCGCGTCCTGGAGCTCGGCCTCAATCCGTGCGGAGGCTCCGCCAGGGCACCAAACTGCCCGTCGCGTCGTGGTTCCAGGCCTGAGGACACGACTGGATCACGTCCGGCCCCGGCACGGACGGACGCACGAGCAGTGCGGCGCGGTGCCGCCCCGGGAATGCGGGAGGGTGACGCCGCGCTGCACAAGGCATGACAAAGATCGGGTTCCTGTCCTTCGGGCACTACCAGGACGTGAGGGGCTCGCTCGTCCCCACCGCGCGGGAGTCGCTGGTCCAGGCCATCGACCTGGCCGTGGCGGCCGAGGAGCTCGGTGTCGATGGCGCCTACGTGCGCGTGCACCATTTCGCCCCGCAGTATTCGGCGCCGTTCCCGCTGCTCGCCGCGATGGCCGCGCGGACGAAGACCATCGAACTGGGCACCGGGGTGATCGACATGCGCTACGAGAACCCGCTGTACATGGCCGAGGAGGCCGCCGTCACCGACCTCGTCAGCAACCGGCGCCTGCAGCTCGGGATCAGCCGGGGGTCGCCCGAGACGGCACTCGACGGATGGCGCACGTTCGGGTACCTCCCGTCCGAGGGCTCCGACGACGCGGACCTGGCACGCGACAAGGCGGCGCTCTTCCGCCACGCGATCGCCGGCCGGGGGATCGCCCAGCCCAACCCGCGGATGTCGGGCAGCGTCGGCAGGCTCCCGATCGACCCGATCTCGCCCGGACTGTCCGAACGCATCTGGTGGGGATCGGGCACGCGGGCGACGGCCCGGTGGGCGGGGGAGCAGGGGATGAACCTGATGAGTTCGACCCTCCTCACGGAGGACACCGGCGTCCCCTTCGACGAGTTGCAGGCGGAGCAGATCGAGGTGTTCCGCACGGCCTGGTCGGAGGCCGGGCACGCATGGGCCCCGAGGGTGTCCGTGAGCCGCAGCATCCTCCCGATCGTCAGCGAGACCGACGAGTACTACTTCGGCGTCCGTGCCCAGCGCGAATCACGGGACCAGGTGGGTCTCCTCGACGGTGCCAGGTCCCGTTTCGGCCGCAGCTACATCGGCGCCCCGGACGTCATCGCCGAGGAGCTCGCGGCCGATGCCGCCGTGCAGGCCGCCGACACGCTGCTGGTGACGATCCCCAATCAGCTCGGCGTCGACTTCAATGCGGCGCTGCTCGGGAACATCGTGCAGCTGGTGGCTCCGGCGGCCGGGTTGCGATGAGATCGCCTCCGGGCTTTTCCCCGGCCCGATCCTCCGCTACCGTAGAACAATAAGCATGCTGATCTTCTTGGGGGACAGCATGACCAGGGCCTCGAGGAGAGAAGCCGTGCACCAGGTCCACCGGGAGCTGTGATCACAGCGCCGGTGGCAGCCGGCTTCTCCCCTCGGGGACATCCGGCGGGACCGGGCAGCGAGCGTCATCCCTCCAGGAGTGCACGGGCTGCAGCCTCCGCCCCTTCCGCCTCTTCCACCGAACGTTCGGCGGTCTCCGTCTCGTGGGCGAGGGCGCTGCGCTCTTCGTCGACATCGGCCAGCTCGCGGCGCAGGGTGCCAAGGCGGTCCTCGAGGTCCTCGATCGAAGCGGTGACACCGTTCCGCCGCACGTCGATCCGAGCCGATGCCTTCGCCGCTGCCGCCAGCCGCTCCCTCGCGCCGGCGACGGCCTCGCGCGCCGCGGCCAGCTGCGCCTCGGCCTCCCTCCGCCGACGCGCCGAAACCTTCCGTCGGGTCGGCCGCTGCTGCTCGCCGTCCTCCGCCGACCCGGACGCTGTCCCGGAGGCCGGCCCGGACGTCGCATCAGCGGCAGTCGTCGGCGGTGTGAAGGGGCCGGCGACGGCGCCGTCGAGGTCCACCGGATCCCACCCGCTCGCCTCGAGGGTGCGCACGAGCCGCCCGGTCAGGACGGCGGCTGCCGCCGCGGGGTCGGCGAGGGCGGCGCGCAGGGTCTGTTCGACGCCGGGCAGTGCCGCGGGGCCGACGTCGTGCCCTGCTTCTGCGGCGGCGTCCAGCGCCTGACGGGCGACGTCGGCCAGGAGGCGCTGTCGCCGCTGGCCCAGCGCATGCACCTGTGCCCGGTCGAGGCTCGCCTGGGCCTCCCTGAGGGACGCGGCGAGTTCCAGCACCTGCTCCACCTCCCCGCGTCGGCGGTCGACGAGCACGTTGACGAGCCACGCGGCCGACGACGGCTTGGGCAGCGCGCGCAGGGCTGCGGCGAGGTCCCGGTCGCCGTCCTTCGCCGCGTCCTTCGCCGCGGCGTTGCGCGCCTGCGTGAAGCGGTCCAGCGGCAGGACGTAGAGTGCTGCGCTCCGTTCGGCCAGGTCCATGACCGCTGCCTCCTATCCGGGTGCCCCGCTCGGCGCACCCTCCGGTGCGAGCTCCTCCAACCGTCCCACGGGGAGGGCGATCCAGCCCTCCCGGCGCGCCTGGTCCCGGTACTCCTCAGGGACCGGGTGGGTCCGGCCGAGGGCGTGCGCCCGGGCGGCGAGGGCGGCGATCACGGCGTCGAACGCGTCGTCCGAGGAGACCAGGAGCTGCCGGGTGGCACTCCCGAGGTCCAGCCACGGGGCCCGAGCCAGGATCCGGTCCAGCAGGGCCTCACGCACGCCGCCGTCGCTCTTGTAACCGCGCGTGTCGAACCCCCACCCGCGGAGCGTGGCCGCGGGATAGACCTCGACGGCGGTGCCGCCGCCCGAGCGGTCGACGGGTGTGCCGACGGCGTCGCCGATCGCGTCCAGCAGCACGGCGCAGTGCATCGCCGTGAGGCCCAGCCGGTCCGTGGCGACGCTCAGCGGCCACCGGCCGGTGATGTCCCGGGTGGCGCGGTCCGTCGCGCGGTAGGAGAGGCGGCGGCGCCACGCCAGGCCCTCCTCCCTGCTCCCGTCCACGCGCAGCCCCTCGGCGTGGCGCGTCACGAAGGAGACGAAGTCGTCGGGCCACCCGAAGGCGCAGTCGATGCCGAGGCGGTCGACGTCGGGGGCCACCCGCGCGATCGCGGCGTCCGGGACCCCCAGGCCCACCTCCACGGTGGCCGCGCGCCGGGACCAGTCGATGACCGCGAGGGCGGTGCCCTTCGATTCTGCTGCGAGATCCACGCCGGCTGTGAGCACGCCCGATTATAGGCATCCGCGGGGGCGCTCTCCAGTGGTTCTCCGCTCCTGTCCCGGACCGCGGCATGCGGGTGGTAAGAAATGATCACGCGAAGGAAGGGAGAAGAACTGATGGATGCACGATGCCCCAGCTGCGGTTCCACGCTCGTCGAACTCGGTGAGGACCAGTGGCCCGCCGAAGGGCCGGTCCCGCCCGGCACGCTCGCCGTCTTCCAGTGCGAGCAGAACCACCGGATCACCGTGGGAACGAGCCAGGTGCAGGCCTAGTCGTCCCGGGGCCGAGCGCTTCCGGCGTCGTCGATGATGCGCGTCAGTTCGTCGCGCAGCGCCACGGCCTCGTCGAGGGTGAGCCCGAGCTGCTCGCCCTGCTCCACCCAGCCGACGCTGACCAGCGGCCGGCCCCCGGCGTCGGTCGAGGAGGACAGGCCGATCGCGAGGGCGCGACCGCCCGTGTGCGTGACGTCCCCGACGATCAGTTCGCCGCCGTCGTCCCCTGCAACCGCCATGACTCCTCCATCTCCGTCCGATCCTGGTGTCCCATGCTAGGCACGTGCGGAACGGAAGTGTCCACCACGTCCTGCACGGAGGACGGTTCGCAGCGCCGGTTCACCCCGCGTCGGCCGGACGGATCGCCAGGTTGGGGTGCAGCAGCTCGAAGCCGTCGTCCGCGAGGGCATTGCGGTCGATGTCGTCCGGCAGCAGCACCACGGTGGCCCTGCTGTCGCGCATCACCGCGCCCGCCGAGCCGGGTGCGAGCGGCGTGCATTCCAGGCCCACGCCGATGCCCTCCTCCGCGAGCAGGCAGACGGTGTCCTCGGTCGCGCTGCCGGCGGTCGGCCGGGCCGCGAAGTACTCGACGCCGTCCTGCTCCGCGAGGAACCGGGTGGTCGCCAGATCGATGCCGTCGAGATCCGTCCGGATGGTCAGGACGTCCTGGTCCGTCTGGTCCTGCTCCAGCACGTCGATCACGGGCCCGCCCGTGCAGCCGGACAGCCCGAGAACCGCGCCCGCGCATGCCGACAGGAGGCGGACTCTCGTGGTCGGGCGCATGGATCTCCTCGGCGCGGCGGGTCGGTGGGTGGTGCCTCCAGCCTAGCGAAGCCGCGGCCCCTAGGCTGGGCCCATGGACTCCTCCTCCGCCCTGGCCGGACGCACCTACGTGGTCACCGGCGTGAGCCGGCGCCAGGGGATCGGCTACGCCGTCGCCTCCCGTCTCGCCGCCATGGGCGCCAGCCTGTTCCTGCACCACTTCGCACCCCACGACGCCGAGCAGCCCTGGGGTGCCGACAGCATCGACGACGTGGTCGCCGGCATCCGCGGCACACTGCGGGACGGCGCGGACCTCGCCCACGCGGGCATGGACCTCGCCGAGCCCGACGGCGGCGAACGGCTCGTCGCGGCGGCGGCGGGCGCCCTCGGCCATCTGGACGGCCTCGTCTGCAACCACGCGAAGAGCGGGGGCGACGGTCGGCTCGGGGACATCTCCTGGCAGGACCTGGACGCGCACTGGCAGGTCAACACGCGATCCACCCTCCTGGCCACCAGGTACTTCGCCGAGCAGCACGACGGGCGGGAGGGCGGCCGCGTGATCTGGATGACCTCGGGCCAGGTGGTCGGCCCCATGCCGGGGGAGATCGCCTATGCGGCGTCCAAGGCGGCGCTCGCCGGACTGACGGCGTCGGTCGCCGACGACCTCGTGGACCGGCGCATCCTGCTCAACACCGTCAACCCGGGGCCGGTGAACACCGGATACCTGGACGAGGGCACCGCCGACCGCCCGTCGGAGGTGCTCCGGGGCGTCCTCGAGCACTGCCCGTCGGGGCGCTTCGGCGAGCCCGACGACCCGGCACGGCTCATCGCGTGGCTGTTGAGCGACGAGGGCCGCTGGATGGTGGGGCAGGTGCTCAGCACGGAGGGCGGATTCCGCCGCGGGTGACCCCGGGCTCCGGCTACCGCTCGAAGACCACGCGGCCCCCCGCGATCGTGACATCCACGCCCACCGCATGCAGGTCCGCCGCGTCGATCCCGAACGGGTCGACGGTGAGGACCGCCAGGTCCGCGGGCAGGCCCTCCCGGATCAGGCCCGCCGTGGACCGCGTGACCCGGGCGGAGCCCGCCGTGTAGGCGGACAGGGCCGCCTGGAAGGTCAGCGCCTCGTCCGCCACCAGGGGCGGGACGCCCGGATGGTCGGGGTGGGTCCGGTTGACGGCCACGTGGATGGCCTGCCACGGATCGGCGTCGGACACGGACCAGTCGGAGCCCATCGCGAGCGGGGCCCCGCCGGAGACCATCGACGCGAACGGGTACTGCCACTGCGCGCGGTCCTCGCCGATCAGGGGTACCGTGAGGGAGCGCATCTGCTCGTCGCTGCACGCCCAGAGCGCCTGCGCGTTGACGGTCACGGCGAGCTCCCCGAAGCGCGGGACGTCGTCGGGATGCACCAGCTGCACGTGTGCCATGGTGTGGCGTGGCCGCCAGGACCTGTCCGGCGGCACGACGCTCCGGGCGTGTGCCACGGCGTCGAGGCCCGTGCGGACGGCGCGGTCGCCGATGGCATGCAGGTGGAGGTCGAACCGCGCGGCCTGCAGGGCAGCGACCACGGCGTCGAGCACCTCCGGTGGCAGGTAGGTGGGCCCGCGGTCCGCGTCGGAGGCGGCCACGCATCCGCAGCCGACGGGCTCGTAGGGATCCAGCAGGGCCGCGGTCCGGTTCTCGGGCACGCCGTCGACCATGATCTTGGCGCTCGACGTCGGGAAGCCCGCCTCGGCGTTGAGGCGCCGGCGCTCGCGGAAGTCCTCGATCAGGTCCGGGATGTCCCGCACCGTGAGGGCCCGCGGAACCCAGAGCGCGCCGGTCGCGCGGCCCGTCAGCCGGCCCGAGGCGGCGAGCGAGCGGTAGGCGGGGGCGGCGTCGGGGTAACCGGCGTACTCGCCGATGATCGCCTCCTGCCAGCCCGTCACGCCGAGCGCGTGGAGATGGCGCTGGCCGTACAGGATCCCGGCCTCGACGGCGGCCCGGGTGACGGGCGGCAGCAGCCGGGCGACCAGGGCCATGGCGCCCTCGTGCAGGATGCCGCTCGCCGATCCGTCGGCCCGGCGGTCGATCCGCCCGTCCGGCGGGTCGGGGGTGTGCGCGTCGATCCCGGCCCGCCCGAGCGCCGCGGTGTTGACCCAGGCGCTGTGGTGGTCCCGGTTGATGAGGTAGACCGGTCGGTGCGGGGCGACGGCGTCGAGCACGCGGGCGTCCGGGAAGCCGCCGTCGAAGTCGCCCTTGTACCAGCCGGCCCCCGTGATCCAGTCCTGCCCCTCGCCGGGGCCGGCGGCGTAGGCCGCAACGGCGCGCTGCACCCCGGCGGGTCCCCGGTGCGCCTCGAGGTTGCATGCAAGGGCTTCGATGCCGCCCATGAAGGTGTGCGCGTGGGCGTCCGTGAAACCGGGGGTGACGAGGCGCCCGCGGAGGTCGACGACGCGGGTGCGCGGGCCGGCCGCGGCCAGGACCTCGGCGTCCGTCCCGATGGCCGAGATGGTGCCACCCGCGACGGCGACCGCCGTCGCGGTGGGGTGGGGAGCCAGGCCGTCGAAGACGCGGCCGTTGTGGAGGACGAGATCGGCGGGCATGCGCGTCAGCCGCCGCCGGGAAGGATGGGCATCAGAACCCTACGAGGGGGTGGGGCACGTAGTGCTCCTCCAGGGCGTGCACCTCGTCGTCCGTCAGGTGGAGGCCCAGGGAGGCCACGGCGTCCTCGAGGTGCCGGGCCTTCCCGACCCCGACGATCGGCGCGGACACCACGGGGTTGCGCGACACCCAGGCGAGCGCAACCTGGGCGCGGGGCACGCCGCGCGCCTCGGCCACCGTCCCGACGGCGTCCGCGACGCGACGGTCGGCGTCGAGGGTGCCGTAGAGCGTGCTGCCGAAGGAGTCCGATTCCGAGCGCGACGTCGTCTCGTCCCACGGGCGGGTGAGCTTCCCGCGGGCGAGCGGGCTCCACGGAAGGACGCCGATGCCCTGGTCCGCGCACAGCCCGTACATCTCGCGCTCCTCCTCGCGGTTGATCAGGTTGTAGTGGTCCTGCATGGTGACGAACCGGGTCCACCCGTTGAGGCGCTGCAGGTAGAGGGCCTTCGAGAACTGCCACGCGTACATCGAGGACGCGCCGAGGTAGCGCACCTTGCCCGCCTTCACGACGTCGTGCAGGGCCTCGAGGGTCTCCTCCAGGGGCGTCGCGGGGTCGAACCGGTGGATCTGGTAGAGGTCCACGTAGTCGGTGCCGAGGCGGCGCAGGCTGTTGTCCAGTTCCGCCAGGATGGCCTTGCGTGAGAGGCCGGCGCCGTTGGGCCCCTCGTGCATGCGGCCGTGCACCTTCGTGGCGATCACGGTGTCCTCGCGGCGCGTGAACTCGGCCAGGGCCCGGCCCACGATCTCCTCGCTGGACCCGTCCGAGTACACGTTGGCGGTGTCGAAGAAGTTGATACCCGCCTCCACGGCGGCGCGGATCAGGGGTCGGCTCTGCTCCTCCGGCAGGGTCCACGCGTGGTTGCCGCGGTCGGGGGAGCCGTAGCTCATGCAGCCGAGGGCGAGCGGGGAGATGTCGAGGCCGGTCGAACCGAGTTTCACGTAGCGCATGCGTCACCTTTGCTGGCGTCGGGGAGGTCCGGCCAGCCTAGTTCGGGCGGCCCACGGTTGCGAAGCGCAACCGTGGGCGCCCGGGGCACGGGCCCTGACGGACCGGGCAGGGTGCTTCCCCCACGGAGACCCTGCAGTGCCAGCAGCAACAGTAGCGACGACCGGGGGAAAAACAAACCGTTTGACCGGTTTTATTCGGGGGGCCCGTCCCGGAACAGGGCGACGAGCTCCGGGACCCGTGCCCGCCGGTCCGCGCCGAGGACGCCGGGCAGGAGCATCCCCCACAGGTCGGCGAGCCGCTCGACGACGTCCGCGCGGCCCGTGAGGACGTTCGAGACCATCTGCACGCCCGTGTAGGAACCGACGACCATTCGGGCGAAGGCGTCGGCGTCGAGGTCCGCGCGCAGGTCGCCGTCCTGCTGGGCCGACCGTGCCAGGTCGCCGAACCGCGTCACCCAGTCGAGGTAGGGCCGGCGGACATCGTGCCCGAAGGCCGACGCCTCGAAGGTCAGCCGGATCCCGGCGCGCATGACGGAATGTTCGATCAGCTGCAGGGTGAAGCCCCGGCAGATCAGCACGATCGTCTCCAGTGCCGGCAGGCCCAGGGCCTCGGCGCGCGCTCCGTCCGCCGACGCGATCGCGTGCTGCTCCTCGATCACCGCCATCGCGAGCGAGTCCTTCGACGCGAAGTGGAAGTACAGGGCGCCCTTGGTGACCTGCGCGGCGGTCGCGACGGCGGCCAGGGAGGTGTTCCCGTATCCGTGCTCCTCGAACACGCCCGCTGCCGCGTGGATGATCGCGGAGCGGGTGGATCGTGCGCGGGCCTGCTGCCGGGGCGCCGGGGGATCTGGTGCGGAACTCATGGGGGTCATTCTCCGTCACACCCGGGTGGTAAGGCAGGATGGCTGTGTGACACGCGAGACTCCCGACGGCCGCAGCGGCCCGGACACGACCCCCACCGATGCAGCCGCCCCGGGCGATGCAGCCACCCCGGCCGCCGAGCCGCACGGGTCCACGGTGGCCCGCCGTTTCCGGCCCCGTGCGCTCGCGGACGGCCTGCGCGTGAGCGCCGCCTGGACGGCCCGGGCGCTGATCGTCCTCGCCGGCCTCGTGGTCCTCTGGTACGTCATCGGGGCGCTGTGGTCGATCGTGCTGCCCACCCTCTTCGCGCTGCTCCTGGCCTCGGTGCTCTGGCCCGTCAACCGGTTCCTGCGCAGGGGACTGCCGAAGGTCCTGGCCGCCCTGCTGACCCTCCTCGGCTTCATCGCGGTCGTCGTCGGCATCGGGGCCGCGACCCTCCCCGCGATCGCGAGCGGCGTCACCGAGCTCTCCGGCCTGGCCCGCGACAACGTCGCCGACCTCGCGGACTTCGTCGCCGGTCCGCCGCTGAACCTCGAGGCGGCCAGTATCGACGACGTCGTCGACACCGCCCTGACCCAGCTCCAGGCGAACGTCGGGAACGTCGTCTCCGGGATCACGGCGGGGCTGAGCGAACTGACCTCCCTGACCGTCGTCGTGCTCCTGGCGCTCGTGTTCACGTTCTTCTGCCTCAAGGACGGCGACCGCTTCATGCCGTGGGCGTCCCGCTGGACGAACTCCGCCGCCTTCGGGCACGCCTCGACGATCGCGAGCGGCACCTGGAAGACGCTGTCCTCCTACATCTTCGCCCAGGCCACCGTCGCCCTCGTCGATGCGGTCTTCATCGGGCTCGGCCTCGTGCTGCTGGACATCCCGCTCGCCATCCCGCTGGCCGTCCTCGTGTTCTTCTCCGCCTTCATCCCCGTGGTCGGCGCGATCGTCTCGGGGCTCCTGGCGACCCTCGTCGCCTTCCTCGCCTACGGCTGGGTGAGCGCCCTGCTGGTGCTCGGCCTCGTGGTGCTGGTCCAGCAGCTCGAGAGCAACTTCATCCAGCCGCTGCTGGTGGGGCGCACGCTCGAGATCCACCCCGCCGTCGTCCTCGCCGCCGTCACGGCGGGCGGAACCCTGTTCGGGCTCGTCGGCGCGTTCCTCGCGGTGCCGACGACGGCGGTCGCGATCGTGGTGCTCCGCTACCTCCGCGACCTGTCCACCGAGTACCGGCCGGAGCGGGGCGCGGGGGCCTCCGACGGTGCGCCGCAGGCCGCCGGGACGACGACGGAGGCGGGGCCCCTGGCGCACAGCCCCGAGCAGACCGGTGCCTGAGCGGCCGGTGGTGGCCGTCCTCGAGGGGGCGCGGCCCGTGAGGGGGCTCGAGCGCGTGGCCGGGCTCGCCGAGGTGAGGGTGGCGCAGGCCGCCGACCTCGACCGCGCCCTCGACGGCGCCGACGTGCTCTACCTGTGGGACTACTTCTCCGGGGCGCTGCCCGCCGCCTGGCATGCCGCCGGATCCCTGCGCTGGCTGCACGTCGCCGCGGCCGGGGTGGACAAGCTCCTCTTCCCCGGCCTCGTGGCCTCCGACGTCGTCGTCACGAACGCGCACGGCGTCTTCGACCAGCCGATGGCCGAGTACGTGCTCGGCGCCATGCTGCACGCCGCCAAGGGCTTCGGTGAGCTGCGCGACCAGCAGCGGGCCGGGCAGTGGACGTGGCGCGAAGGCCGGAACATCGCCGGGACCCGCGCGCTCGTCGTGGGCACCGGCAGCATCGGCCGCCACACGGCGCGGCTCCTGCGCGCGGCCGGGGTGCGGGTGGAGGGAGCCGGCCGCACCGCCGTCGCGCTCGACGCCGACTTCGGCCGCGTCCACGCCAGCGCCGACCTGGCGGGCATCGTGAGGGACGTGGACTGGCTCGTGCTCCTGGCCCCGCTGACCCCGGCGACCGAGAACCTCGTGAGCGCGGAGGTCATCGCGGCGCTACCGCCCTCGGCGGTCGTGATCAACGCCGGCCGGGGGCGGCTCGTCGACGAGGAGGCACTCGTCCGGTCCCTCGCGGACGGGGCGATCGCGGGCGCCGTGCTGGACACCTTCGCCGTCGAGCCGCTCCCGCCGGAGCATCCGCTGTGGTCCCTGCCGACGGTCCTCGTCACCCCGCACATGGCGAGCAACGCCGATTCCTGGCTGGACGACCTCGCCGCCCAGTTCGAGCGGAACTTCCTGCTGTGGCGGGAGGGCCGGCCGCTGCCCGGCGTCGTCGACAAGGCGCTCGGGTACGTGCCGGGCGCCTGCAGGTGACGGCCCGGCCCGGGGGAGATTGGCGCGCGCCGGACGGCGGGTGAGACGATTACCGCTGCCGCCACCCGCCGACCAGGAGCCACCCGTGCGCATCCGCCCGCCCCGCCCGGAGACCCGCAACAGCGCCCGCTCGGTCTGGCTGTTCTTCGCCCTCGTCCACGTCGGGTTCCTCGCGCGGCTGCTGCCCTTCATCCTCGGCGGGGGAGTGCTCAGCGACGTCCGCTTCTACCGTGAGTGGGCCTACCAGGCCCTGGGCGACGGCGTCTGGCAGGGCATCGACACCGCGTGGGTGTACCCGGCCGGCGCCCTCGCTCCGATGCTCGTCGCCGCCGTGTTCGGGCCCCACCTGTACCAGCTCGCCTGGTTCCTGCTCTTCGCCGGCCTCAACGCCGTCGGGGTCGCCGCCCTGATCCGCCGGGCCACGCCGTCGTCGTTCACCGCCGCCTACTGGTGGCTCGTCGCGACCGCGCTCCTCGGCCCCGTGGCCGTCGGCAGGATCGACGGGCTGACCGCGCCGCTGGTCGTCACCGCGCTGCTGATCGTCGCCGCGCGCCCGTTCGCCGCGTCCCTCCTGCTCAGCGCCGCCACCTGGATGAAGGTGTGGCCGGCCGCCGTCGTGCTCGCCGCGCTCGTCGTCGTCCGCGAGGGCCGGCTCCGAATCCTCGCCGCGGGTGCCGCGCTCACCGCCGGCATCGCCGTCGCCGTGGCGGTGTTCGGCGACGCCCGCAATCTCACCGGCTTCCTGGGGGCCCAGGGCGCCCGCGGCATGCAGCTCGAGGCGCCGCTCAGCACCCCGGGTGTGTGGCAGGCGATCACGGGGACCTCCGGCGCGTACTTCTTCGAGGACGAGGTGATCAACACCATGGAGGTCCGGGGCGCCCTCAGCTCTCTCGTGGGGGACCTCATGACGCCGCTGCTCGCGCTCACGGTGGTCCTGGTGGCCGTGTTCCTCGGGATCGCCCTGCGCCGCGGCGCCGAGCCGGCCGCGCTGCTCGCCACCGGGTCGCTGGCCCTCGTCAGTACCCTCGTGGTGTTCAACAAGGTGGGCTCGCCCCAGTTCATGCTGTGGATCACGGCGACGATCGCCGCGGGGCTCGTCCTGGACCGGGCGTCGGAGTGGCGCTACCCGGCGATCGCGATGCTCGCGACGGCCGCGCTCACCACCCTCGTGTACCCGGTGCTCTACGACGCCCTGCGCTACGACCTGAATCCGGCCGTCGCCGTCCTGCTGACGTTGCGCAACCTGCTCGTGGTGAGCATCTTCGTGTGGTCGCTCGTGCGGCTGGGCCGCCTCACGGCGCGCGCGCGTGCGGTCGCTGAGGTCGCCGCGCCCTAGGGGTGCCTGGCGCCCTGCCCGGCGAGCACCGCGCGGTAGCCCTCGCGGTAGGTCGGGTAGCGGAAGGTGAAGCCGGTCGCGCGGAGCAGGCTGCTGTCCACGCGGCGCGCGCCGCCCCGGCCCGACGGCGCCTCGCCGCGCGGCGGGTCCGGGAGCCCCAGTTCGGCGGCCAGGAATCCCAGCACCTCACCGAGGTCCACGGGCTGTTCGTCGCTGCCGAGGTAGATCGGCGCGGGGGACGCGACGGCGGTGACGAGGTGGACGATCGCGGCCGCGGCGTCGTCGCGGTGGATGCGGTTGGTCCACTGCGGTTCCGGCGGCAGCACGGCCCTCCCGCTGCGCACCTGGTCGATCAGCCGGGTCCGGCCGGGGCCGTAGATGCCCGAGAGCCGGAGGACCGTCCCGTGGGCCGAGCCCTCGAGGAGGACCTGCTCGGCCTCCCGCACCAGCCGGGCCGTGGGGGCGGTGCTCTCCGCCGGCGACTCCTCGGTGACGAACGCGCCGTCGAAGTCCCCGTACACCGCGGTGGAGGAGACGAAGAGGATCCGCCGGGGCGTGACGCCGTCGCGCCGGAGCGCGGAGAGGATGTTGCGGGTCGCGTCCACGTAGGCGCTGCGGTAGGCGGCCTCGGTGCGGTCCCCGGCGGCGGTGGCGATGACCACGACGTCGGTGTCCGCCGGGATGGGCGGGAGGTCCTGCGTGAGGTCCGCGGCCACGCCCTCGATCGCGGCGGGGAGGCGTCCGGGGGAGCGGCGCCAGCCGACCACGCGCTCGCCCCGGGCGGCCAGCCGCAGCCCCACCTCGGTCCCCAGATCCCCGCAGCCCGCTATCAATACTGTCATCGCACCACCCTAGTCGCGGATCCGGACCGCGGTCTCGCGCAGGTACAGGTCCACGCGCGTGTAGGCGTCCCGGGTCAGCGCCTTCCAGAGTTCGACGGCGAGCTTCGGGTCCTCCTGCTCGATGTCCCGGATGGCCGAGGCCGTGAGGACCTTCACGTGCACGTCCTCCAGGGCCTTGACGGTCGTCTCCTGGCGGTCGTCGCTGCCGAGCGCCAGTTCCCCGAACGTCATGCCGGCACTCAGGGTGGTCAGCTTGAGGCGCTCGCCCGAGGGGCCGGGCACCGACGTGACGATCTTGCCGGAGAGGATGAAGTAGACGCCGCCGAAGGACTGCCCCACGCGCCGCACCACGTGGCCCTTCTCGTAGGTGCGGTCCTCCATGCGCAGGGTCAGGGCCTCGATGTCCTCCGTGGTGAGCGGGCTCAGCGCCGGGCACTGCGAGACGTCCACCGTCGCGGGGAGCAGGAGGTCCCCGCCGTAGCGCGTGATGAGTTCGTTCTCGCACCATTCGACGGCCGCGGTGCGCGTGTCGAACGTGGGGACCGGGCGGTCGACGTCCTTGAAGGTCTCCGCGAGGGTGCCCTCGCCGTCGATCAGCACGAGGTCGCAGCCCACCTTCGCGAGGTTCTCGCGGGCCTCGCCGAGCAGGCGCAGCGAGACGTCGGCGACCTCGTCGACGCGGCGCAGGTCGAGGATCACGAAGTCGACGTCGTCGTCGAGTCCGCTCAGCTCGCGGACCATGGACTCCGTGCCCGCGAAGAGCAGGTCGCCGTTGAGCTCGATCACCTGCGCCCGGTGCCCCCGGTCGCGGAGGAGGTCCATCGCCTCATCCGTGCGCCGGACGCCCGACGGCGTGGCCCGGATGTCGTAGGTGGCACGGATGGCGGACTTCCCCGCCCGCGCGGCCCGGACGAAGTGCAGCTCCATGTCCCGGGAGAGCCGCTGGCTCGCGGCCATGCCGCGCACACTGCTGCCGTGCTCGTCGAGGGGCGGCGAGTAGATGGCCAGGCCCACCTGGCCCGGCAGGACGGCGATCGTCCCGCCGGCCACCCCGCTCTTGGCGGGCATGCCCACCGTGCTGATCCAGGACCCGGCGTCGTCGTACATGCCGCACGTGGTCATGACGGACAGGACACGCTCGACCGAGAGCAGGTCCAGGACCTCCACGCCCGTCAGCGGGTTGCGCCCCGAGTTCGCGAGCGTCGCGGCCATGACCGAGAGGTCCATGCAGTTGACCATGACCGAGCACTGGCGGAAGTAGTCCTCGATGACCGGCGTGGGATCGTCCTCGATGATGTCGAAGGACCGCAGCAGGTAGGCGAGGGCACGGTTGCGGTGGCCGTGTTCCACCTCGGAGCGGAAGATCTCCTCGTCGATGCCCAGCTGGCGGCCCGCGAACTGCGAGTACGTGCTGAGGATGCGCTTGAAGCGCGTGTTGCCGCCGCGCGAGCGGACGAGGGACGTGGCGGTGAGCGCTCCCGCATTGATCATCGCGTTCGAGGGGCGGCCGCTCCCGGGGGCGAGGGAGATCTCGTTGAAGGTGTCCCCGGACGGCTCGACGTCGACCTTCGCGTCCACGGCCTCCATGCCGAGATCGGCCAGCGCCAGGCCGTATGTGAAGGGCTTCGAGATGGACTGGATGGTGAATTCCTCGCGCGTGTCACCGACCTCGTACATGTAGCCGTCCACCGTCGTCAGGCAGATCCCGAAGTTGTCGGGGTCGACGTTCGCCATGGCGGGGATGGTGCTGTAGGGCTTGCCGTCCTTCAGATCGGAGATCTCCCGATGGATGGTCTTCAGGTAGCTCTCGATCGGTGATTCCATGCCCTCCACATTACGGGGGCGGCGCCGGGCAACCGGACGGCGGCCGACGGGTCGACGGCCGCCGTCCGGTCGGGAGCGTCAGCGGGCCCCACCCCGACGGTCGGCGAGCGTCTCGAGGAGCCGTTCCTCGGCGTCGTGCCCGGGGGCGATCCCGCGGGGGATGCGCAGCAGGAAGACGAGGCCGAGGACCCACCACAGGCCGAACAGGATCCAGGGCGGCGGCGTCAGCGCCGCGGGCATGCCGGGCAGGTACAGGCTGAGCAGGGCGACGCAGAGGACCACCGCGACCCAGCCGATGACGGTGCCGCCGTTGCCCGCCCCGCCGATCCGCAGCGGCCGCTCCATGCCCGGTTCACGGCGACGCAGGATCACGAAGACGAGCGAGACGAGGATGTACGCGAGGACGATGCTGGGAGCGCCCGAGTCGACGAGCCAGCCGAGCATCTGCGTGCCGAAGAACGGGGCCGCGAAGGACAGCGCGCCGATGAAGATCAGTGCGTTGACGGGGGTGCGGTAGCGCGGGTGCAGCACGCCGAACCAGCGGGGGAGCATACCCGAGCGGGACATGGAGTACATCAGCCGGGACGCCCCGAGGAGCAGCGAGTTCCAGGAGGTGAGGATGCCCGCGATGCCGCCGGCGATCAGCACGTTGGCCATGAGGTCGGAGCCGAACATCGCGCCCATCGCGTCGGCCGTGGCGATGTCCGCGGTGGCCAGCTCGTCCGCGGGCATGGCGGACGAGGTGGTCAGGATGGTCATCACGTACCAGATGGTCGCGAGGACGACGGCGACGACGACGAGCCGGCCGATCTGCCGCGCGGGGATGTTGACTTCCTCGGCGGACTGCGGGATGACGTCGAAGCCGACGAAGAGGAACGGCACCACGACGAGGACGGCGAAGAACCCGGCCGATCCGCCGGTGAAGAAGGGCTCCATGTTGGCTGCCGATCCGCCCGTGACGCTGCCGAAGACCAGGATCAGCCCGATGATCAGGAGGAACAGGACCACGAAGGTCTGCGCGGCCCCTGCGATCTTCACGCCGCGGATGTTGATGACGGTGACCACGACGGCCGCGATCGCGCCGACGAGCGCCCACGTCAGGTGCACCTCGTCGCCGGCGACCGTCCACAGGGGGATCCGGCTGAGCCCGGGGAAGATGTACTCGGCGGTCCGGGGGAGGGCCACGGCCTCGAAGGCGACGATCGTGACGTAGCCGCCGGTGATGGCCCAGGAACCCACGAGGGACCACCGGGGCCCCATGCCGCGCAGGAGGAAGTTGTGCTCGCCGCCCGCCTTCGGCATGGCCGCGGTCAGCTCGGCGTAGGTCAGGCCGACCACGCCCATGATGACGCCGCCGGTCACCATCGCGAGGACGGCCCCGCCGGTGCCGGCAGAGGCGATCCAGCCGCCGGTCAGGACCACCCAGCCGAAGCCGATCATCGCCCCGAATCCCAGGGCGAGGGCGTCCCAGTTGCCGAGGACCTTCAGGAGCGAGGCGTCCTGCGCGCCGGGCCCGGTCGTGCTGTCAGGTGTGCTGTCGTGCATCGGCATGGCCGCTCCATATCGTTCGGGGTGATCCAACTGTAGGAGCCCGGATGTTCCGGGCGAAGTGTTTCGTCGATGATTGGATGACACGAGGGCCCTGGGTCGGCAGGCCCGGACGAAGACGACGACGAACGGAGCCGGCGATGCCACCACACGCCTCGCGGAGCACGACGAACGCCCCACGCCTGTCCCTTCAGGCACCCACGCACCTCACGCCCATCGCGGCGCCGGGCCTGCTCGACGGCGATCACCGGGAGGGTGAGCACTACCGGAGGCTGGTGCTCGACGGCGAGGACCTGGCCGGGACCACCCTGCAGGAGTGCGTGCTGGAGGGCGTGTCCCTGAACGACGCGGACCTGCGGGGCGCACGCTTCATCGGGTGTTCCTTCGAGGACCTCTTCGCGCCGGTCCTCCGGGCATCGCGCAGCACCTGGCGCGAGACCTCGCTGCGGGGAACCCGCTGGGGTTCGGCCGAGCTGTACGACAGCCGGTTCGACGGCGTCCACCTCGACGGCGGGAAGCTCGACTACGTGAACCTGCGCAGCGCGCAACTGACGGACGTCCTCGTGAGCGGATGCATCATCGGCGAACTGGACCTCACCGGCGCCCGGGCCACCCGCCTGGCGCTGCGCGACTGCACGATCGGCACGCTCACGCTCGACGGCGCCCGGTTGAAGGACGTGGACCTCCGCACCAGCAGCTTCCGCGGCATCAACGGCCTCGACGGGCTACGCGGCGCGACGATCGACGAACAGCAGCTCCTACTGCTGGCGCCGTTCCTCGCCGAGGGCATGGGGCTGCGGGTCGAGGCCTGAGGCCGGGAGCTGCGACGGGAGTGGGCCGGGGTGCACCGGGCCCGGCACAGGGCCCGACGGGTCCAGCACGGGCCAGAGGGCGACGGTCCGCGTCCGGGCGACGCCCCGGCGGTCCGCCAGGCGGACGATGACCACGGCGGTGACGCCCATCGTCGCGAGGGACAGGAGGAGGCCGCCCAGCGACCCCTCGGTGGAGTTGACGTCCACCAGCCCGAACGCCCCCAGGACGAAGATGGTCATGTTGTTGACCGCGTGCACCGCGATCGCGGCCTCCAGCCCGCCGGTCCGCCAGGTGATCCAGCCCGCGAAGATCGCGAAGACCGCCACGTCGGCCTGCCCGAGGGGATCGTAGCCGTGCCCGAGGACGAAGAGCGGCACGGGCAGCAGGATCGCGAAGGCGGGGTGCCGGAGCCAGGTCCCGATGGCCTGCATGAGGAAGCCGCGGAACACGTACTCCTCGGCGGCGGCCTGGAACGGGACGGCGAGGACGGACAGGGCCAGCAGGATGAGCAGGGTCGAGGTCTCCGGTGGGACGGGCACCGGTTCCGCCTCCGCCGGGAAGAACACCCCGACGGCGAACGACAGCGCGAGGTTGACGAGGAACACGGCCACCGAGACGCCCGCGCAGACCGCGAGCCACCCCCAGCGGAGCCGTCCCGCCACGGAGGAGAGGAGGCCGATCGGCCGGGGGCCCGTGATCAGGACGGCCAGGGCGAGGGCGGGGATCATGAGGATCAGGGAGACGAGGGTGAACGCGAACATGACCGGGTTGCTGAGATCCAGTACCGACAGGGCGTCGAAGTACGGTCCGACGCCGGCGGGTGTGAGGCTCGCGAGCGCGAGCCCCGTGACGAGGACCATGAGGATGAAGACGACGTAGAACACGCCACCGAGCAGCGCGGTGAGGAGCGGCTTCCACCAGCGGTGCCGGGGCGAGGACCGCGCCAGGCGGTGGAATGCGAACTGCTGCTCAACCGGTTCCATGCGTCTACCGTAGTGCGGCTTCCCCGACATTTCCTGTGACGGCGGCCTTCCCGTCCTGCCGGTGCCGGACGTGCCCGAGGAGGGTGACGACGGCGGAGAGGACCGCGGACACCGCGATGCCGACCCACAGGTCGACGGTCAGGGCCAGGGCGCCGACGACGGCGCCGGCCATGATGAGGGCGATCGCCGAGGCCCGACGGGCCCAGAAGGGACTCTTCCCCCCGGCGAGGCGGGAGTCCGAGGCCAGGCCCGTGATGGTGGAGGTGACGACGACCGTGGTGATCTCGGCGACCTTGAGGCGCTTGGCGGTCGCCGCCTGCACGCCCATGACGGTGGCGAGCACCGATGTGGTGATGCTGCCGAGGATCTCCTCGGCAGTGACGTCGACCAGCGCGACGTAGACGGCGAGTCCGGTCAGGCCGACCGTCACGGCCAGGAGGGTGCTCGAGGTGCGGCCGGACCACCCCTCCGGCGCCCTCCGCAGGACCCGGCCGGCGAGTGCGGCGCCCACCATGAAGAAGACCAGGGCCAGTGCCGGCCGGAGGATGGGCAGATCGGCGCCGCCGGCGAAGGCCATGCCGAGGAGCACCACGTTGCCGGTCATGTTGCCCGTGAAGACGCGGTCGAGTCCCAGGTAGCCGACGGCGTCGATCACCCCGGTGGAGAACGTCAGGATGAGCATGAGCCACAGGTGGAGGCGGTCCGTGGCCACCCGGTTCTTCGTCACGATGATGTCCTTCAGTACAATGTGGGGCGAATGTATACGAAGTTTAGCTCTGGACGTCCGATTGTATTCAATGCGGACGGTCCCGCGACTGGTGTCGCACACCGCCGATCTCCCCTTCGAAAGGGTCAACGATGACGTACACGCCCCCGCCCGCCTTCACCACCCGCCCCACGCTCCAGGGCACGTTCGGCATGAGCGCCTCGACGCACTGGCTGGCCACCGCCTCCGCGCAGGCGGTGCTGGAGCGTGGCGGCAACGCGTTCGACGCCGCAGTGGCCGGGGCGTTCGTCCTCCACGTCGTCGAGCCCCACCTCAACGGTCCCGGCGGGGACATGACGGGCGTCTTCGCGACGGCCGAGGAACCCGGGCGGCCGGTGGTCCTCATGGGGCAGGGTCCGGCACCCGCGGCGGCCACCCGCGAGCACTACCTCGCCGAGGGCCTCGAACTCGTCCCGGGCGCTGGCGCACTCGCCGCCGCGGTGCCCGCCGCCGTCGACGCCTGGCTGGTCCTCCTCCGCGACCACGGCACGTGGGAACTCGGCGACGTCCTCGCCTTCGCGATCGGGTACGCGCGCGACGGCCACCCGGTCCTCGGCCGTGTGGGGGCGACGATCGCCGCCGTGGCGGACCTGTTCACCGAACACTGGCCCACCTCAGCGGCCCTGTGGATGCCCGAGGGCAGGCCGCCGCGGGAGGGTGAGGTGATCCGCAACGAGGCCTACGCCGGCGTGCTCGCCTCCCTCGTCGACGCCGGGGCCGGCGCAGCGACGCGAGCCGAACGGATCGACGCCGCGCGCCTCGAGTGGCGGACCGGGCGCGTGGCGCAGGCCGCCGTCGAGTTCGCGCGGACCCCGCACCGGCACTCCTCGGGGCTCGACCACGCCGGCGTCCTGGCCCTGGAGGACTTCTCGGGCTTCGAGGCGGGGTACGAGGAGGCCACCACCCTCGAGTTCCGCGGGTACACCATCGCGAAGACCGGGCCGTGGGGCCAGGGCCCGGCCCTGCTGCAGACCCTCGCGATCCTCGACGGGTTCGACGACGAACGGCTCGACCCGTCCACCGCGATCGGGGCGCACACCATTCTCGAGGCCCAGAAACTCGCGATCGCCGACCGGGAGGCCTACTACGGGGACGCCGACGTGCCCATGGAGTACCTGCTCTCGGCGGAGTACGCCGCCGAGCGGCGCGCGCTCATCGGCGACGACGCCTCCCGCGACTTCCGGCCGGGCAGCGTCCCGGGCCGCACCCCCTTCACCCCGCCGCTGCGCACCGACTACACGCCTCCCGCCCTCGTGGGCGGCGGCGGCTTCGCGGGGGTGGGTGAGCCCACGGTGTCCCGCAGCGGCGAGACGCGCGGCGACACGTGCCACATCGACGTCGTGGACGCCGCCGGGAACATGGTCTCCGCCACGCCGAGCGGCGGCTGGCTGCAGTCCTCGCCGACCATCCCCGAGCTCGGCTTCTGCTTGGGGTCACGGCTCCAGATGACGTGGCTGGAGGACGGCGCGCCGTCCACCCTCGAACCCGGCAGGCGGCCGCGCACCACGCTCACGCCGACGCTGATCCTGAAGGACGGCGCTCCCGTCGTCGCCCTCGGATCACCCGGCGGCGACCAGCAGGACCAATGGCAGCTGCTCTACATCCTGCGCACCGTCGTCGGCGGGTACACCCCGCAGCAGGCCATCGATGCACCGTCCCTCCACACCACGTCGATCCCCGGCTCCTTCTGGCCGCGGACCTGGGAGCCCGGCGGCGCCGTGGTCGAGGACCGGCTGGGAGAGGACGTCATCGCGGACCTCGAACGCCGCGGACACGTGGTCACGCGTGCGGGGGACTGGTCGCTCGGCCGGCTCTCGGCCGTCACCCGGGACCACGGAACCGGTGTGCTGTCCGCCGCCGCCAACCCGCGGGGAGCGCAGGGCTATGCCGCAGGGCGCTGAGGCCGTGCAGGCCGGCGGGCCCGATGCGGCCTGAGGCGGACGCGGGGGCGCCGCAGCGCGTCCTCGCGGCCCTCCGCCACGACATCATCTTCGGGGTCCTCGCGCCCGGCACCCGGGTCACCGAGGCAGCGCTCGCGACGAAGTACGGCGTCTCCCGCGTCCCCGTGCGGGAGGCGCTGCGGGCGCTCGAGGCGGAGGGCTTCGTCGAGTCCCGCCCCTACGCCGGCTCCACCGTGGCGGCGATCCCGCTCGACGACGCGGAGGACCTGTTCGCGGTGCGCGGCGTCATCGAGGCCACGATCGCGCGGCGCGCGGCGCGGCGGGCCGCCGCCCAGTTCGGCGCCGAGGCCCCGGACGTCGCGTGGTGGACGGCGCGGCGGGCCCTCGCGGACGTCCTCGACGAGGGCGACCGCGCCGTGGCGGCCGATGACCTGGCAACGCTCCCCGAGCTGAACATCCGCTTCCACCTCGGTGTCGCCGAGCTCAGCGGCAGCGCCTCGCTGACGGCCCTGCTCCGGCAGATCTCCGGGAAGATCGAGTGGCTGTACGCGGCCGACGTCGACCATCGCGGGAAGCAGTCCTGGGGCGAGCACCGCCTCGTCATCGCGGCGATCGACGCCGGCAACCAGGCGGAGGCCGGACGCCTGATGGCCGGCCACGTGGAGTCCTCGCAGCGCGGCTACCTGGAGCGCTTCGCGGCACCCGGGCCGCGCGGGGTCACAGGAACGGGCGCAGCGGAGCGAGGATGATCTCGCTGGCGCGGGCCACGACGTGGCGGCTCTCCCACTCCTCGCGCGTCAGCTCACGGCTGTTGGAGGAATCCACCGCGAAGATCTTCTCCATGGTCGTCGCCAGGTCCCGGTCGAAGATCTCGAGGTTGATCTCGTAGTTGCCGGTGAGGCTGAGGCGGTCGATGTTGGCGGTGCCGACCGTGCTCCACTCGCCGTCGACCGTGGCCGTCTTCGCATGGATCATGGAGTTCTGGTAGAGCAGGATCCGCACGCCGGCGTTGATAAGGGAGGAGTAGAACCCGCGGGACAGCCAGTCGGAGACCACGTGGTTGGAATCCTCGGGGAGGATCACCCGGACGTCCACGCCGCGGCGGCTGGCGCGCAGCAGGGCGTCGAGGATCTGCCGGTCGGGGATGAAATACGCGGTGGTGATGAAGACGTGCTTGTGCGCGCGGTTGATCGCATCCAGGTAGACCCCCCGGATGGGGTACACCAGCACGGCCGGGACGTTGTTGACCGCCCGGATGCGCGGCTCCCAGTAGGTGGCGCTGAGATCCGGCAGTTCGGGCCGCTTGGGGATGGCCCGGAGATTCCAGAAGCTGACGAACGCCTCGCGGAGCTCCCAGACGGACGCGCCGCGGATCTGGAGGTGCGTGTCGCGCCACTTCGTCGCGTACAGCGACCCGATGTTGTAGCCGCCCACGAATCCCACCTCGCCGTCCACCACGAGGACCTTGCGGTGGTCGAGGCCCGTGCCGCGGATGTTCGTGAAGACGATCGAGGGGCGGATGACCGGGAAGCGGTAGGCGTTCACCGCGGGGTGGAAGTCGTAGAAGAACGGGTTGACCACCAGGTTGGCGAAGCCGTCGTAGATGACGAAGACGTCCACGCCGCGGTCCGCCGCCCGGTTCACGGCGTCCCGGAAGCGTGCGCCGACCTCGTCGCCCTTCCAGATGTAGGTCTCCAGGAGCACCTGCTCCTTCGCACCGTCGATCGCGGCGATCATCGCCTCGAAGAGGTCCTCGCCGTACGTGTAGACGGTGGTCTCGGTGTCCGCGATCGTGGTGTGGAACGTGCCCGGCTGCGGGAAGGCCGGGCGCCGGGTGCGGCGGCTCCTCTCGTACGCGTCGACGGCGACGACCCCTGCGATGACCACCGCCTGCGCCGTGACCATGGCGAGCAGTCCGCGCTTCACCGTCCCGCGGGCGAAGCCCACCACCGTCTGACGCCTCAACCAGCCCATGCTGTCAGCGTATCGCGTCGCCCGGGCCGGTCGGCGTCGATCGGGGACGGACCTAGTGCCCGCCGACCTCCCTCGCCTGCGCGACCGCCGTCTCCACCCCCGCGAGCCAGGGGAACCCGTGGCCCGGCAGGACCGTCCGCGCGGCCGTGGAGCGCAGCGCGTCGAGGGACCGCAGGGCGGCGTCCATGTCCGCGGTGGCGGCGCGGGCGACCACCTGCGGGCCGGGATGGCCGGTGTAGGGATCGAGCGTGACGAGGGCGTCCCCACTGACGACGGCGTCGCGCTCCGGGAAGTGCAGCGCGCAATGGCCCTGCGTATGGCCCGGGGTGGGGACCAGCACGGGTGAGCCCGGGAGGGCCGCGGCCGCCTCGGGGGTCAGCGGCAGGGTGTCGCGCACCCCCCTGACCGCGACAGCCCCCGCGGCGGTAATGCGCAGCAGTCCCGGCACGGCCCGCGGATAGCGCAGCGGGTAGAGGAACGGGCTCCGTTCCCGGTCGTAGCTGTACGGGTGGGCCGCGATGCGGGCGTCCTCCGGGTGGCAGTAGACCGGGATGCCGTACCGCGAGCGCAGGTACTCGGCGGTCCCCACATGGTCGAAGTGCCCGTGCGTGAGCACGATGCCCCGGATGTCCCGCACCGTGCGCCCGATCCGGGTCAGCGCCGCGGGGAGCAGCCCCTTCGAGCGGGGCAGCCCGGTGTCGACGAGGAGGAGCCCGTCGTCGTCCTCCACGAGGTAGACGTTGGTCCTGGCGTGCTCGAGGAAGTGGATACCCGGGGCGATGTCCGTCCGGATCATGTGTCTGCCCTGCTCGTCGTCATCCTCCGACCCTAGGCGCCGTGGGGCGGCTCGGGCAGGGGCTCGATGAGGTCGGGGCCGTTGTTGCGGACCGACCCGACCCGTGTCCCGACGATCCGGGGTACCAGCTCCGGGTCCGGGATGGCGTCCAGCAGCCCCTGCACCACGGCGCGCGAGTCGTTGCGCGGATCCAGCCAGTCGGCGCGCAGCTCCGGCGGCAGGACCACGGGTGTGCGGTCGTGGATCTCGCCCAGGGCGTCGCTCGCGGGCCGGGTGATGATGGTGCAGCTGACCACCCAGGCCCCCTGCGGGTGCTCCGGGGACCTGGTCGCGGGGTCGCGCCAGAACTCGTAGAGGCCGGCGAAGCCGAGGAGGGAGCCGTCCGGGCCGTGCAGGTAGATCGGGGTCTTCGAACCGTCGTCGTTCTTCCGCCACTCGTAGTAGCCGTTCGCGGGGACGATCGCCCGGCGCTTGAGCGCGGCGGACCGGAAGGAGGGCTTCTCCAGCAGGGTCTCGCTGCGGGCGTTGATCATGCGGGCCCCGACGGACGCGGATTTCGCCCAGGAGGGGATGAGGCCCCAGCGCGCCGGTTCCAGCCGACGCGTCAGCTCCCCCGTGTGCGGGTCCAGCCGCTCGACGACGAGCCGCACGGTGTCGGTCGGTGCCACGTTCCAGGACGGCGGCACCTCGTCCTCCGCGGCCTCGTCCACCTCGAAGGCGTCGATGAGGTCCGCCCTGTTGCCCGCGATGACGAAGCGTCCGCACATGCCGGGGTCTCCTGTTCTCGTGCCCTGCCCGCAGGGCCCCGCGGGACCCGATGATCAACACCTCGCGGCGATACCCTACTCGACGGACGCCGACGCCACCTGTTTCCGGAGTGTTTCGCGCCGTGCCGTGGGGTGTTCACTGACAGGGACGCGACCTTCTGCTTTGATGGCAGACAAGCCAGCGTGCCCACCAGCTATCGGAGAAGGTTCCATGGTCCCCCGGACAGCAGAACACCCCCGGCCCCAGCACTTCGTCCTGCACATGAGCGACACGCACCTGCTCGGCGGAGACGCCCCCCTGTACGGGGCGGTGGACAGCGAGCGGAGGCTGCAGGAGGTGTTCGACGACCTCGAGGCGTCCGGGGCGCGACCGGACGCGATCGTCTTCACCGGCGACCTCGCGGACAAGGGGGAACCGGGCGCGTACGCGAAGCTGCGGGCGATCGTGGACCCCGCGGCGGAGCGGCTGGGGGCGAGGGTCGTCTGGGCGATGGGCAACCATGACGACCGCGCCGCCTTCCGGGCGGGCCTCCTCGACGAGGAGCCCGGAGGACGCCAGGACGCTCCCGTGGACGCCGTGCACTTCCTCGACGGCCTGCGCATCATCACCCTGGACTCCACGGTGCCGGGGCATCACCACGGGGAGCTGGCCGACGAACAGCTGCACTGGCTCGCCGCGGAGCTCGAGGTGCCCGCGCCGCACGGGACCATCCTCGCCCTGCACCACCCGCCCGTCCCCAGCGTCCAGGACCTCGCGGTGCTCGTGGAACTGCGCGACCAGCGCTCCCTGGCCGACGTCGTCCGCGGCTCGGACGTCCGCACCATCCTCGCCGGGCACCTCCACTACTCGACGACGGCGATGTTCGCCGGCGTCCCCGTCTCGGTGGCGAGCGCCACGTGCTACACGCAGGACCTCATGTTCGACGGCGGGGGCACCCGCGGCCGCGACGGCGCCCAGTCCTACAACCTCGTCCACGTCTACGAGGGGACGATCGTCCACTCCGTGGTCCCCGCCGGGCGGCACACGACGGTGGGGGAGGTGGTCCCGCGCGAGGAGACGCGGCGCCGCCTGGAGGCCCACGGGGTGGTCATCCCCGAGGTCGGCCGTACACGGCACCTCACCTCCGCCTGATCGCACGGACCGATCCTGCCGCCCGACCCCATGGCCTGGTCACGTGCGCAGGGTGGGGGGAAGGCCGACGCCGAAGAGCGTCCGCGGGTCCTGCAGCAGGGCCGGCGGATCGACGTCCGAGCGGCGTAGCCGGCCCTGCAGGCGGGCCGTACGCACCAGTCCGTCCTCGTGCATGAGGACCGGGCCCACGCGCCCGGTCCGGAAGCACCCGTCCGCGTCGGGCAGGGCCACGGCGTCGCCCTCCTCCACGGATTCCTCGAACGCGTGCAGTTGCCGCTGCCACTTCGGGGCGGCGTGACCGCCGGCCGGGACGTGCGGCATGAGCAGCACGGCGTCGTCGGCGGTGCCGGTAGGAGTGCACGCACCGCGCCAGATCCACAGGCGCCGGCCCGCGGGCTCGACCGGCTCGCTCTCGCGTTCCGGAGCGGGCCAGACGTAGGGAAGGTCCTCCGGCGCGCCGGGGAACCGGTGCCGGTAGATCTCCGGTGCCTTCTGGACCAGGTTCGACCGGTGGCTCAGGTGCAGCGCCGGGTCGCCGAACCAGGGCGGCATCGGCACGTCCGGCTCCTCGAGCACGCGCGGGGCGAACTCGAGGATCTGCCGGTGCGTCGAGTCGGCGTGGCCGCGCGAAACCCACTCGGCCACCATGGCCAGGCCGTAGACGGTCAGCGCCGGGACGTACCCCATCCACATGCGGATGGCCGGGTGGCGACGCCAGCCGTAGTCGGGGATGACGAGGGCGCGCAGCGCCTGCAGCGTCTCGACGCGCTGCTTGCCGAGCCTCGCCTGATCGAGCACACGGGCGCTGGCCGCGAAGTCGGGGTACGGCAGGAAGGTCTGCATCGCGTCAGTCTGGCATGCGCCCCCGACACCCCGCGGCGGGGCTCAGACCTCCCAGGGAGCCTTGACCGGGAAGTACTTCTCGAGGAAGTCCGTCACGAGGTGGGCCCGCTCCTCGGCCGCGACCTCCGGGAAGCTGCCGTCGTTGAGGCAGAAGAAGTCCTGGTTGCGCTTGTCGAGCATCTTGTTCAGGCTCTTCAGCCCGGACCGCAGCGTGGTGTCCACGTACTTCACCTTCGCCATCTCCTGGGTGACGGCGCGTCCGGTGAGCAGCGCGTAGTAGTGGTACAGCGAGTTCGTGACCGAGATGTTGTCCTTGGCGCGGAACCGGGAGGCCGCCGTCGCCGCGAACTCCGCGGCGAACTCCGTCTCCATCTCGAGCAGGACGCTCTTCCGGAGGGGGGCGGCGGTGTGCTCGAGGTGCCGTGTGGTGATGCGGCCGAAGCGCTCGTGCAGGAGGCGGCGGTTAACGCGGGCGGCGTTCTCGAACCCGCTGCGCTCGGCGTCGTTGTCGCCCAGGCCGATGCGCGTGTCCGCCTCGATGAACTTCGTGACCCCGCCGGGGGAGAAGAACATGTCCGGGGCGACGGGGCGGCCGAAGAACATGTCGTCGTTGGAGTAGAGGAAGTACTCGGAGAGGCCGGGGATGTGCTGGAGCTGCGCCTCGACGGCCTGCGAGTTGTGCGTGGGGAGGACGGAGGGGTCACTGAAGTGCTCCTCGGACCGCACGAGCGTGACGGAGGGGTGGTCGGCGAGCCAGGCGGGGCGGTCGGAGTCGGTGGCGATGAAGATCCGGCGGACCCACGGCGCGAACATGTAGACGGAGCGGAGCGCGTACTTGAGCTCGTCGATCTGCCGGAAGCGTGCCTCGTGGTCGTCGCCCTCACCGACCACCACACCCTCCATGCGGGCCGCCCGCGCCGCCCGGTACTCGGGGCTGCTGCCGTCCACCCAGGAGAAGACGAGGTCGATGTCGAAGTCGATGTCCGTCGCGTGGTCCGCGAACATGTTGTCGATCGTGGGCCAGGTGAGTCCGTGGCGTTCCACCTCACCGCGCACCACCTCGGCGGCGGGGAGGGTGCGGCGGGTCAGGGAATTCTCCACCGGCAGTTCGATGGCGTTGTCCCCGAGCGCCCACAGTTCGATCTGCACACCGGCGGACGGGCCGTACGCGAGGCCGCCGAGGGGCTCGATGCGCGGCCGGAACAGGCGGAAGATGCGGGCCTTGCCGCTGCTCGAGAGGTGCCCGTCGCTCACGAGGAGGGTGGTGCGGCGCTTCGTGTCCACGGTGCGGGAGTAGAACGGCTCGTCCCGGCAGGCCTCGACGAGCGCGGCGCGCAGCTTCTCGCGGTCCTTGAGGTCCACGGCGATCACGGGCCGCTCATCGTTGCCGCGCACCAGCAGGAACCCGATGCCGGCGTCGTCGAGCGCGCGGCGGATGAACAGGAGGTCCTCGACCATCGCCTGGTGCGGCGTGCGGTCCTGGTTGACCAGCGTGAAACGCCGCTTGACGGTCGTGATGTCCGTGCGGCCCTCGAGCCGGGCCACCGCCGCGCGGGACGCCGATTCCAGGATTTCCGCTTCGTTCTCCGGCTCGGGTGCGCCGAAGTAGATGTCGTGTTGCGCGGCCGTGTCTGTAATCGGAGCCTCCGGAGAGTGGGTGGGTGTGGTCCCATGATAGGGCCTGCACGGGCACCCGACCCGCGGCCGGGCACCCTACCGTCCGCGGGTGAGGGAGTCCAGCACTCCGGGTCAGTACTCCCGGTAGAGCTCGCCCACCGGGACGTCGTCCGCGAGCCGGTTGTCCGGGCCGGGCAGGGGGCAGGCCCAGGCCTCGTCGTAGGCGCACGACGGGTTGTAGGCGAAGTTGAGGTCCACCACGAGGCGTCCCGGCTCGCGTCCTTCGCCCAGGTGGGCCCCCTTGACGGTGTCCAGGACGTAGCGCCCGCCGCCGTAGGTGCCTCCCGGTTTGCCCGACGTGCCGTCGCGCAGCGGCAGGAACAGTCCGCCGCCGTAGGAGTCGAGCCGCCAGAGGGCGAGCTTCCCGAGGCCGGGCAGGACGACGCTGCCGAGGCGGCTGAACGGCACGACGCCGTCGGTGCCGGTCGCGACGTTCATCGCCTGCCCCGCGCCCGCGTCGTCCACTTCCGCCTCGAACCGGAAGGCCGGATCGTAGGGTGCCACTGCCAGCCCGGCGAAGGAGCCCCTCGCGCCGTCCCGGAGGGCCGACGCCGGGTGGGCGCGGAACAGCGCGTCCCGGCCGTCGCGCCACAGGCCGTGGGCGTCCTCGGGCGACGCGGAGGCGGCGCGCTCGCGGACGTCGTCGTACAGGCGGAAGACGCGTCGGCGCCAGTCCGCGGTGGCAAGTGCGGTCGTGAGGGCCGTCATGGGCCCAGCGTACCGCCGTCACAGGACGGCAGCGGGGGAGGGACTGATGGTTGCCCGGGCGTACTGTTGATCGGGTGACTCTCGGGATCTTCTCCATCGTGCTGGCCTCGATCCTCGTGGGGGCCATCGCGCAGCGCATCGCCGGCCTGGGGTTCGCGCTGCTGATCGCCCCGTTCCTCGTGATCATCCTCGGACCGCACGAGGGTGTGCTCCTCGTGAACCTCTGCGGCGTCGTGTCCTCGGCGATCATCGTGGGCCGGGTCTGGAAGGACATCGACTGGAGCATGTTCCGCTGGCTCGTCGTCCCCTCCCTGTTCGGATCCATCCCGGGGTCCTTCCTCGCGGTGGCCCTCCCGTCCGCGCCGCTGTCGGTGACGGTCGGCGCCGTGGTTCTCGTGGCACTGAGCGTCTCCCTGCTGCTCCAGCGCTCCGACGTCGTGGTGCGCGGCAACACGCCGAAGGCGGTCGCGGGCTTCGCCGCCGGTGTCACGAACTCGATGGCGGGGGTCGGGGGGCCGGCCGTCAGCGCGTACGCCCTCCTCGCACGCTGGCCCCAGCGCCCCTTCGCCGCGACGCTCCAGCCCTTCTTCGTCTGCATCGGCTCGGTCACCCTCGTGACGAAGCTGCTCCTCGACCCGGCCCAGGCGCCCGTCCTCGCGCCCTGGATGTGGATCGCGATCGGACTGGCGATCGTGGCCGGCATCTTCGCCGGGGAGAAACTCGGCCGCTTCGTCCGCGACCACCAGGCCCGCCTGTTCGTCATCGTGATCGCGTTCATCGGTGCGGGCCTCGCGGTCGTCAAGGGCCTCGTCGACATCCTCGGGTGACCGCCGCCCCGCCGTCGCCGGGCGCCGCCCCGCGTCGGTGGGCGGCGCGTGCCCGCGGCGGTGGCACCATGGGAGGGATGAAAATCCCTGCCAAGCCCCGCGCCCTACCCATGCCCCTGTGGCTCCAGGGGGTGCTCGAACTCGGACAGGCCGCCGTCATCTCCGCCCTGCTGGTGGTGCTCCCGGTCGCCGCCGTATGGCTCACCGGGGGATTCGCCGACCGGACGGCGGACTCCGCCGCCCGCCTCGCAGGCCAGGGCTGGCTCCTCATGCACGGGGTGCCCCTCGTGCTGCACTTCCCCCCGGGGGTCGCCGGGGCGGAGGCGGCGTCGGGGCTGCTGCACGTGGTTCCCCTCGGCCTGATCCTCGTGCCGCTCCTCCTCGCCTGGCGCGCGGGGCGCCGGCTGGCCCGGGCGTCCTACACCGACCAGCTGTGGCAGGCGCTGCTCGGAGCCCTCATCACCTACGCGGCGATCGGCGCGGGCATCGCCTATGTGTCGGGCACCCCGGACGCCTCCGTCCCGCTCGTGGCCGGAGCCCTCATCCCTCCCGTGTCCGCCGGGATCGGGCTGATCACCGGCGCCTACCGGGAGGCGGGCGCCTGGAGCCGCCTGGTGGGCGTGGACTTCGCCGCCTGGGTGGGCCGGGCCAGCCAGCACTCCCGCTGGGCGGGGTCCTACGCCTGGTCGGTCGTCCGGGCGGGCTTCATCGCCGTGCTGGTCGCCGCGTGCCTCTCGGCCGCACTGCTCGCCGTCGCGATCGGACTGAACTGGGCGGGGGTGGCCTCGATCTACGAGCGCATCGACGGCGGGATCGCCGGCGCCACCGTCCTCACCCTGCTCCAGCTCGGGTTCCTGCCCAACCTGGCCCTCTGGGCTCTGGCCTGGTCCACGGGTGCGGGCTTCGCGCTCGGCACGGGGAGTTCGCTCACGCCGCTCGCGAGCACCGTCGGCCCCCTGCCCGCCGTGCCCGTCCTCGGTGCGCTCCCCGCCGGCACGCTCGAGTACGGATACGCGGCCCTGGCCATCCCGGTCCTCGCCGGGCTCCTCGCCGGCTGGTGGTTCTTCCGCGAGGGCGAGAACCATTTCGACGAGTGGCTCGTGCTGCAGAGCAGCAGGCGGTGGCTCACCGCGACGGCGTCGACCCTCGCCCTCTCCGCGCTGATCGGCCTCGCCGCGGGGCTCGTCGGCGCCGCCGTCGCCCTCCTCTCGCGCGCCTCGCTCGGCCTCGGCCGCTTCACCGACCTCGGGCCGGACCCGCTGGCGGTCGGCCTGTGGCTCGCCCTGGAGGTCGCCGCCGGTGCCCTGCTCGGGTACGCCCTGGGGCCCGTGCTGGAGCGGGAGCCGCGGCGGCGCTGAGCCCGGGGAGTCCGGCCCTACCCGCCACCGAAGCCGTCGAGGCTCCGCAGCCCGTCCTCGCAGTCCCGCTGGGCCTGCAGGGTGAGGGCGCGGGACATGCAGTCCTCGTACGTCTGCGTGATCGGCCAGAGGAGCACCGACGCGGCAGTACCCGCCGTGAGGAACAGGGCGGCCGCCAGCCCGACGGACAGCGCGAGCACGACGAACCGGGGGGACTTCGCGCCGATGGCCTTGACGAGCCCGACGACGCCGGCGGCGAGGGCGAACAGGGCCAGGAGGAGCGCCAGCACCTTCCACGGCAGCACCAGGCTGCTGGTCAGCGCGGCCCCGAGCAGGGCCAGGAGGAACAGGCGCAGCCAGAGCCTGGCGGACGCGGCGCGCGCTGCCGCGGGGTCGTCGGGGGCTGCCGGCCCGGCTCCGGGACCCCGCGGTCCGGTCCGGACGGTGTCCTGCTGCCTGGTGGTTCCTCGCCTCGCCATGGTTCAACCCTAGGCGAGGCGAGACCCTAAGGTTGAGTCATGCGCATCGTAGTCCTCGTCTCCGGCTCCGGATCGAACCTCCAGGCCGTGATCGACGCCGTCGCCGAGGGCCGTCTTCCCGTGACCATCGCCGCCGTCGGCGCTGACCGCTCCGGCACCGGTGGCGTCCGGCGAGCAGCCGCCGCGGGGATCCCGACGTTCGAGGTGGACTTCCGGCAGTACGGGGAGCGGTCGGACTGGAACCGCGCCCTCACCGAGGCCGTCGCCGCCCACGAACCGGACTACGTCGTGTCCTCGGGATTCATGCGGATCGTCGACCAGCACTTCCTCGATGCGTTCCCCGACCGCTACCTCAACACGCACCCGGCGCTCCTACCGAGCTTCCCGGGCGCCCACGGGGTGCGCGACGCCCTCGCCTACGGCGTCAAGGTGACGGGCTGCACCGTGATGATCGCGGACGCGGGGGTGGACACGGGCCCCATTCTCGCCCAGGCCGCCGTCGCCGTCCTGCCCGACGACACCGAGGAGACGCTCCACGAGCGGATCAAGGTGGAGGAGCGCCGGCTCCTGATCGAGACCCTCGCCGGGCTGGCTGCCGGTCGTGCGGGCGCCGCCGGGAACGGGGCCTGAGATGCCCCTCGTCGCGAACGCCGTCTACGTCGGCGGGAAGAAGCGCATCAACCCCGACACCCTCGACCAGACGTTCGAGCTCATGCGGGACAGCGGCGGCATGGGCTGGATCGGCCTGTACCGCCCCGAACGGATGGAGATCCAGGCTGTCGAGACGGAGTTCGGGCTGCACCCGCTCGCCGTCGAGGACGCCACCAACGGGCACCAGCGCGCGAAGCTCGAGCGCTACGGGGACACCCTGTTCGTGGTGCTGCGGCCCGCGCGCTACCTCGACGCCGAGGAGAAGGTGGAGTTCGGCGAGCTGCACATCTTCATCGGCCAGGACTTCGTGGTGACCATCCGGCATGCCGAGTCACCGGACCTCGGGATCGTGCGGCGGAGGCTCGAGGCGGATCCGGAACTCCTCGGCGCGGGACCGCAGGCCGTCCTGTACGCCATGCTCGACCAGGTGGTGGACGAGTACGGGCCCGTCGTCCAGGGCCTGGAGAACGACGTCGACGAGATCGAGAACGAACTGTTCGGGGGAGCGCCGGACGTCTCGCGGAGGATCTACGAGCTGCACCGCGAGGTCATCGAGTTCCAGCGCGCCACGCAGCCCCTGGAGGACATGATGGACGCCCTGCTGCGGGGATCCGACAAGTACCGGATGGAGGACGAGCTCGCGCGGAACCTCCGGGACGTCCAGGACCACGTGATCCGTGTCGTCGAGCGGGTCAACACGTTCCGCGCGCTGCTGCAGAACGCCCTGACGGTGCACTCCACCCTCGTGGCCCAGCGGCAGAACGAGGAGACGACGCGCCTGACCGAGACGTCGCTCCAGCAGGGCGAGGAGGTCAAGCGCATCTCCTCCTGGGCTGCGATCCTCTTCGCGCCGACCCTGATCGCCTCGATCTACGGGATGAACTTCGATGTCATCCCCGAGCTGCACTGGGGGCTGGGTTACCCGTTCGCGCTGCTGCTGATGGTCGCGATGGGCGGCGGACTGTACTGGGCCTTCAAGCGGAACGACTGGCTCTAGCAGGACCGGGCCGGGACGCGGCGACGGCCGGGACGCGGGGTCCCGGCCGTCGCCGTGTGCGCTCCGGAGAAGCTAGCGCGTGGTGATCACATGCGTGCGGTGGTCGTACACGAAGGTCACCGGACCGCCCGCGTGCTGGAGGACGATGTTGCTGCCGTCCCGCCCGCCGCCGGCACCGTAGTTCTCGGTCCAGCCGCGGTTGAGGGCGGCCTTGTACTCGTAGGTGCCGGCCGGCAGGTCCGCGACCTCGAGGATCCAGGTCTGCGAGGCGTCGTCGAACGTCATCTGTGCCTGGTCGCACGCCGGGTCCCAGTCCCCGCCGCAGCCCAGCTCGGAGTCGAGGCTGCCGGCGACGGCCACGGTGCCGGGCTGCTCGATGACCGAGCCGACCGTCACGGTCCTGATGTCACTCACCGACGTCCCGAGCACGGCGCGGTACCGCACCTGGGTGCTTTCGGCGAGGTCGAGGGCCGCGAGATCGTCGACGGCGGTGTAGGTCGGCGACGAATCGTCCGTGCCGATGGCCGTCCACGCGCCTCCGGCGACGCTGCGCTCGAGGGTCACGGCGTACTCGGAGTTCTCCGGGCTCGCCGTGGCGGTCACCTCGACGTCGCCCGAGACCTGCGTGCCCTCGGCCGGCAGACCCATCGTCAGTCGTGCCTGCGGCACGGTGGCGGACGCCACTGCGGAGGTCCGGGTGTGGCGCGCGTTGTCGAGGACCACGGCGCGGTACTCGACGGCGGATCCGGCCGGCAGGGCACTGGTGTCGTGGTAGACGCTGTACGGCGCGTTGTCGTCCGTCCCGATGCCCGTCCACGCGGAGCCCGGGGTGCGGGCCTCGAACGTGACCTCGTAGAACGAGGACCCGGCGACATCGGCAGCCACCCTCATGCGTCCGTTGTCCTCGGCGGCGGGTGCGGGCTGCTGCAGGCCGATCGCGGGCGCGGCCTTCGACTTCGGGACGTTGCCCTTCAGCTCGTAGACCACCGTGGACAGGGCGGGGACGGTGACGGTGAGGGCGCCGTCGGCCGCGGACTTCGCGTGCTTCGGGGCGTCGCCGTAGACGAGGCCGAAGGTGCGCTTGCCGGCGTAGGTGGGGATCGCCGCGGTCTTCGGCTCGGTGCTGTTGTTCAGCGCCACCACGTACTCGCGCTGGTCCTTCGCGTCGGTCCGGGAGAACGCGTAGATGCCCGGTCCCTCCGAGGCATACCGGTGCTGGTGGGCGCCGTTGCGCAGGGCCGGGTGCTCCGCGGTGATCTCGGCGAGCGTCCGGATGCCCTGGTACAGGGGGTGGTCCGCGTCGAAGGTGTCCGTGGCATGGGTCGCGTCGGTGCCCAGCAGGTCGTCGTCGAGGTACTCGGGGACCTGGCTGGCGAACAGCGTCTGCCGGGCGTCCTGGTCGCCTCCGGGCCCGGTGAATCCCTGCTCGTCGCCGTAGTAGATCACCGGGTTGCCGCGCGAGAAGTACATCAACTCGTGGGCGAGGGTGTCCCGTGACACCAGCTCGTCGTCGGCGGCGCCGGGGTTGTCGCTCGCGATGAAGCTGCCGATCCGGCCCATGTCGTGGTTCCCGAGGAAGGTCGGGAGGCTGTAGGCGTTGGAATCGGCGTCCGTGTACCAGTCGTCACCGGCGAAGAAGCGCTCGAGGTCGGACGCCGGCGCGCCCTGCGAGGCGTAGCCGCGGGCGGCTGCCTGGAAGGGGAAGTCGAGGACCGACTGCATGCGGTTGCGCGTGGTGAACTGCGACGTGAAGGACTTCGTGGTGTCGAAGACCTCGCCGAACATGAAGAACTCGTCCTTGCCCTGCTCCTGCGCGTAGGAGAGCACCTCCGGGCCGAATTCCTGCCAGAACTCGTCGTTGACGTGCTTCATGGTGTCGATCCGGAAGCCGTCCACGCCGAAGTCCGCGATCCACGTCTTGTAGATGTCGATCATGCCGTCCACCACCACGGGGTGCTCGGTGGAGAGGTCGTCGAGGCCGAAGAAGTCGCCGTAGAAGGAGTCCTCACCGGCGAAGGTCGTGTCGCCGCGGTTGTGATAGAGCGTGGGATCGTTCAGCCACTCGGGGACCTTGAGGTTCTTGTCGGCCTCCGGGACCACCGGGACGTACGGGAAGGAGGTCTCGGCGTCGAGCGCGGGGAAGGTGTCGGTGCCCGCGTAGTCGCGGTCGTCGAAGGCGGTGCCGTCGGCGTCGCGGTACGGCTCCTCGTCCTTGGAGATGTACGGGGCGCGCTCCCCGGCGTCGTACCCGATGACGTCGGCCGTGTGGTTCGTGATGATGTCGAAGTAGACCTTCATCCCGCGCGCGTGGGCGGCGTCGATGAGCGTCCTCAGGTCCTCGTTGGTGCCGAGGTGCGGATCGATCTGCGTGAAGTCCGTGATCCAGTAGCCGTGGTAGCCGGCCGAGTTGTCCTCGGGCTGCACGGCGCGGTTCTTGAAGCTCGGCGTGAGCCAGATGGAGGTGGTCCCCATGCCCTGGATGTAGTCGAGCTCCTGGAGCAGTCCCTGCAGGTCGCCACCGTTGTAGTAGCCCTTGCGCGTGGGGTCGAAGCCGGACACCGACGGGTCGGGGCCGAGCCCGCCGTCGTCGTTGGCCGTGCTGCCGTTCTTGAAGCGGTCGGCCATGACGAAGTAGAAGTTCTCGTCCGTGACCGCGGCGCGCAGCGAATGCTGGGCCGAGGCGGAGGAGGAGTCGGCCGGGTTCTTCGGGGCCGCGAGGGCGGGCGGTGCAGCGACGGAACCGGCAACAAGGGCGGTCAGCACGACGACGGTGGCGTGGCGTGGTTTCACGGGGTCTCCTTCGGGGGTCAGCCCCCAGCGTGTCCGACCTCACACCGCGAGTCAATCCTCCGCGCGCAATTTACGCGAAAACTATTCCGGGCGCCGATAGAGTGGTAGTGGCCTCAGGCCACTACCGTTTTCGCCGGACACCGTTGGGACCACCATGACCTTCCCCCGCCTCGCAGCCACCGCCGCCCTCACCTTGCTGGCCCTCACGGCCTGCGGCGGCACCTCCTCGACCGCGCCGGCCACCCCGGCCGACGCGTCGCCGTCGCCCGCCAGTTCGGCGGGCCCCGCCGCGAACATCCCGGTGCCCGCGACCAACGAGCTGGTGGGGGAGCCCGACGCCGACGGCGCGCGGGCGTTCCTCTACTACTACTTCGACGTGAAGGCGTACGTCCTCCAGACCGGGGACGACGCCGCGCTGCTCGAGCACGTGGACGGTGCCGAGGGCGAGCAGGCCGAGGCCGAGCGGCTGCGCTCCGTGTACGCCGACGGCGGCTGGGTGCTGGGCGGGCAGCCCAAGGTGGAGAACGTCTACCTCACCACACCGGAGGAGGACGTGTCGGAGGGCACCGACGTCACCGCGCTGATCCCCGTCAACCCGGATGCGTACACCGAGTTCGCCGAGGACGGCACGATCCTCACGCAGCGCCCGTTCTCCCCCGAGGGCACCGTCTACACGGCGACCGTCCGCTTCACCGACGGCGCCTGGAAGGTGCTCGCCCTCGAGGAGACCCCGGACGCGGAGCTTCCCGAGTCCTGAGCCGGTCCGGCGACCCGTTCCCGGTGCGTCCGGGCCCGGGTCACCGCAGCCGCGCGGCCTTCGTCTCGGGCGCGTTGAACGCCATGAACACGACGGCGAGGACTACGAGGCCGCCGATGAGCGCGAAGGTGGCCGGCAGCCCGAGGACGGGCCACAGCAGGGTGCCGAAGATCAGCGGCACGAGGCCCGCGCCGATGCGCGAGACCGTCGACGCCCAGCCGAACCCGCTGCCCCGCAGTTCGGTGGGGTACAACTCGGACACGTAGGTGTACAGCACGGGGATCGCGACCTGCACCACGAAGCCGAACCCGAGCAGCCAGGCCGTGGCGACGGCCGGCAGGTCCAGGGTCAGGGCGAACACCACGAGGAGCGCGGCCGATCCCGGACCGGTGATCGCCAGCAGCCACTTGCGACCCACGCGCTCCACCAGCAGCGCCGCGGCGATCACGCCGAGGAAGCCGACGCCGGTCATGAACGTGGTGGTGATGAACGCGACGGACTGCGCGTAGCCGGAACTGATCAGGATGCGCGGCATCCACGTGAGGGCTCCGTAGTAGACGAGCAGGATGGTCAGGAACAGGCTCCAGGCCGTCAGGGTGATGCGCCAGTTGTAGCGCCACAGGCCCGTGAGCTGCCCCGAGATGCTCCCCAGCGACAGCCGCGGGGTGTCCTCGGGCTCGGGCAGGCGCCACGGACGGTCCTCGCCGCCGGTCCTCGCCACGAGGTCGTCGATGACGGCCCGGGCCTCGTCGCGCCTGCCGCGCTGCACCAGGTACAGCGGGGATTCCGGCACGCTGCGGCGCACCCAGAACACGAGGAGGGCCGGCAGCACCATGACGAGCATGGCGTACCGCCAGTCCCCGAACTGCGCGACGATCGCCGTCGTCACCACGCCGCACAGGAAGGCGCCGATGGGCCACCACGCGTCCATCGCCGTCAGGACACGGCCGCGCTGGCGCCGCGGCGTGAACTCGCCGACGAGCGCGTAGTCCACGGGGATGCAGCCGCCGAGGCCGAAGCCGGCCAGGAACCGGAACACGCAGAACCACACGATGTCCGGCGAGAAGGCCCCGAGCACCGTGAAGAGGGCGAAGACGAGCAGCGTGAGGGCGAACGCCTTCTTGCGGCCGATCAGGTCCGCGACGGAGCCCCACGCGAAGGCGCCGACGGCCATGCCGATGAGGTTCGACGTCGCGATCCATGCCGCCTGCCCGGGGGACAGGCCCCAGTCGCCGATCAGCAGCGGGATGAGGTAGGCGTTCAGGGTCACGTCCCAGGCGTCGAACATGAAGCCGAGGCCGCCGATGAGGAAGATCTTCCCTTGGACCTTCCAGCGCCAGGGGAGCTCCTGCACCACCTGGTCGCCGGTGGGGAGAGATGTGTCGGTGCGCATGGTGCCTTCGGGGTGGGGGCGGGTACTGCGAGAACTGTACGCATCTTTCGTCGCCGAGAAGACAGAAAAGACCGCTCGACGGCCCTCCGGCCGGTCTTTTCTGCCCTCTCGACGCTGCGCGGGGACGGGGAGTTGTGGACAACGCCCCCGAAGGCCCCGGCCCGACCGACGATGGGTCATGGACCCCGATGCCCACTACGCCGCAGCACTCCTGCGCCTGACCACCACGCGCTGCTTCTCCGTCGAGGCGGCCCGGACGCTGGGACTGCCCGGACATGTCCTGCGACGCTCCGTCTACCGGCGGTCCTCCCGGAGCATCCGCTTCCTGGACAGCGCGCCGCCGGAGGTGTCCGACGTCGTCGCCTGCCTCGGCACGCTCTCGCCGGGTACGGTCGCCAGCAACGAGACCGCTGCGGCCCTGTGGGGGCTGCCGCTGCCGCGACGGTCCGACGACGCACCGATCCACCTCACCCGCCCTCCCGGGACCACTCGCCCCCGGAGGGCGGGCGTCGTCGGGCATGTCGCCGCGCTCGGCGAGGACGACGTCGTCACCGTCTACGGCGTCCCGCTCACCTCGCCGGCGCGCACCTGGTGCGACCTCGGGGCGCGTCTGCCGTTCCCGGCACTCGTCGCCGCGGGGGATGCCCTGCTCCGGCGTCCCGATGCGCCGCGGCGTGCGGCAGCGATCAATCTCCCGGACCCGCTGTGCACCCTCGACACGCTGTCCGCTGCGGTGGCGACGAGGCGCGGTGCACGGGGACAGGCCGCGGTGCGCGCGGCGCTGCCGCTCCTGCGATCCGGGGTGGACTCCGCGCCGGAGAGCATGCTCCGGATGCTCATCCTGGATGCAGGCCTGCCCGAGCCGGAGGTGAACCGGTGGATCCTGGACGAGGACGGACGCGTGTCGAGACCGGACCTCCAGTACCGCCGGCAGCGCGTGGCGCTCGAGTACGAGGGCGAGCACCACCTGACGGATCCCCGCCAGTGGGCGCGCGACATCGAGCGGGACGAGCGGCTGCGTGCACTCGGCTGGACCGTGCTCCGGTTCACCAAGCGGCATCTCGGCGCCGGACGCGAGGATGCCATGGCCCGCATCAGGTACGCCCTGGCGGTCGCCGGACAGGATGCAGTCCGCGATCGCCGGTCGAGAGGACAGAAATGACCGCTCGTCGGTGCTCCGGCCGGTCTTTTCTGCCGTCTCGGCACCCGGCGTCATCTCGGGGTACCGGCCGACGCGCCCCTATAGACTGGAGGGCGACCCAGCGAAGCGACCTGACGGAGATCTGCGTGAGCCTGCCCCACCTCGACCGTGTCCCCATCCGCCGAGCACTGATCTCGGTGTTCGACAAGACCGGCCTGGAGGAGTTGGCGCAGGGCCTGCACCGCGCGGGCGTCTCCATCGTCTCCACGGGCTCGACGGCGCAGCGCATCGCCGCCGCGGGCGTCCCCGTGACCGAGGTCTCCGAGGTGACCGGCTTCCAGGAGACCCTCGACGGGCGCGTGAAGACCCTCCACCCCAAGGTCCACGCCGGCATCCTCGCCGACCGCCGCCGCCAGGAGCACATCGACCAGCTCGCCGAACTCGACATCGAGGCGTTCGACCTCGTGGTCGTGAACCTGTACCCCTTCGTGGAGACCGTGCGCTCCGGTGCCGGGCCCGACGACGTCGTCGAGCAGATCGACATCGGTGGACCCGCGATGGTGCGGTCCGCGGCGAAGAACCACCCTTCGGTCGCCGTCGTCGTCGATCCCGCACGCTACGGCGACGTGGTCACCGCGGCCGCGGAAGGCGGCTTCGATCTCGGGGCACGACGCCGGCTGGCCGCACTCGCCTTCGCGCACACGGCCGCCTACGACACCGCCGTGGCGTCCTGGACCGCGGAGCAGTTCGAGGCCGAGGACGGATTCACCTGGCCCGGCTACGCAGGGCTCGCCCTCGAACGGTCCGAGGTGCTGCGCTACGGCGAGAACCCGCACCAGCAGGCCGCGCTGTACGTCGAGAAGGGGGCCACGCCGGGCATCGCTCAGGCGGACCAGCTGCACGGCAAGGCCATGAGCTACAACAACTTCGTGGACGCCGACGCGGCCCTCCGCGCCGCCTTCGACTTCGACGAGCCGGCCGTCGCGATCATCAAGCACGCCAACCCGTGCGGCGTCGCCGTCGGGTCGGCCGGGGCCGAGGACCCGATCGCCGACGCGCACGCGAAGGCCCATGCCTGCGATCCGGTCTCCGCGTTCGGCGGCGTCATCGCCGCGAACCGCGAGGTCACCGCGGGCATGGCGCGGACCGTGAAGGAGATCTTCACGGAGGTGGTGATCGCCCCGGCGTTCTCCGCCGAGGCCGTCGAGATCCTCGCCCAGAAGAAGAACATCCGGCTCCTGACCCTGCCGGAGGGCTACGGGCGCAACCCGGTGGAGTTCCGCCAGGTGTCCGGCGGCGTGCTCATGCAGGTCGCCGACGCCCTCGACGCCGACGGCGACTACCCCTCGGGCTGGACGCTGGCCGCCGGCGAGGCCGCCGACGACGCCACGCTCGCCGATCTCACCTTCGCCTGGAAGGCGTGCCGCGCCGCGAAGTCGAACGCCATCCTGCTGGCACGCGACGGTGCGTCCGTCGGCGTCGGCATGGGCCAGGTCAACCGGGTCGACTCGTGCAGGCTCGCCGTCGAGCGGGCCAATACCCTCGGCGGCAGCGAGCGGGCCCGCGGGTCGGTGGCGGCGTCGGACGCGTTCTTCCCCTTCGCCGACGGCCTCCAGATCCTGCTCGACGCCGGCGTGCGGGCGGTCGTGCAACCCGGCGGTTCGGTGCGCGACCAGGAAGTGATCGACGCCGCGAACGCGGCCGGCGTCACGCTCTACCTGACCGGCGCGCGCCACTTCTTCCACTGAGCCCGAGCCCGTCCCTGCCGCCGCGGGCGCCGTCCCCCGCCGCCTGCCCGGCGGGGTCCGACGGAATCACGGTAGGTTAGAGCCGATGGGCAACCCCCAACCACCCGAACACGCCAGAGCACCAGGGAGACGCCAACCCATGGCCAAAATCATCTACACCCACACCGACGAAGCGCCGATGCTGGCCACCTACTCGTTCCTGCCGGTCATCGAGGCGTTCGCGTCCACGGCCGGCGTCGAGGTGGAGACCCGGGACATCTCGCTGTCGGGGCGCATCATCGCCCTCTTCGGTGACCACCTCACCGAGGACCAGCGGATGGCGGACGCCCTCGCCGAGCTCGGTGCGCTGGCGAAGACGCCGGACGCGAACATCATCAAGCTGCCGAATATCAGCGCATCCATCCCGCAGCTGAAGGCGGCGATCGCCGAGCTCCAGGGCCAGGGCTACGCGCTGCCGGACTACCCGGACCACCCGTCGACGGACGAGGAGAAGGAGATCCGCGCCCGGTACGACAAGGTCAAGGGCAGCGCCGTGAACCCCGTCCTCCGCGAGGGCAACTCGGACCGCCGGGCCCCCGCGTCCGTCAAGAACTACGCACGGCAGAACCCGCACAGCATGGGTGCCTGGACGCCGGAATCGAAGACCAACGTGGCGCACATGACGAGCGACGACTTCCGCTCGAACGAGCAGTCGGTCGTCATCCCCGCGGACGGCACGGTCTCGATCCAGCACGTCGCCGCCGACGGCACCGTGAGCGTCCTCAAGGACTCGGTCCCCGTGCTCGCCGGCGAGGTGGTGGACGGCACGGTGATGCGCGCCGCAGCCCTCAACGACTTCCTGAAGGCCCAGGTCGCGCGGGCCAAGGAGGAGGGCGTGCTCTTCTCGGCGCACCTGAAGGCCACCATGATGAAGGTCTCCGACCCCATCATCTTCGGCCACGTGGTCCGCGCCTTCCTGCCCGATCTGTTCGAGCAGTACGGGGCCCAGCTCACCGCGGCCGGCCTCAGCCCGAACAACGGCCTCGCCTCCATTCTCGGCGGACTCGACAAGCTCCCGGAGGACGTCCGCGACGGCGTCCAGCGGGCCATCGCGCAGGGCATGGAGGACGGCCCCGCGATCGCCATGGTGGATTCGGACAAGGGCATCACCAACCTGCACGTGCCGAGCGACGTGATCGTGGATGCGTCCATGCCCGCCATGATCCGCAGCTCCGGCCACATGTGGGGACCGGACGGCAAGGAGGCCGACACACTGGCCGTCATCCCGGACAGCAGCTACGCCGGCATCTACCAGGTGGTCCTCGACGACTGCCGGGCCAACGGCGCCTTCGACCCGACCACCATGGGCACCGTCCCGAACGTGGGCCTCATGGCGCAGGCCGCCGAGGAGTACGGCAGCCACGACAAGACCTTCGAGATCCAGGCCGCGGGCACGGTGCAGCTGGTCGACGGCACGGGTGCCGTGCTGATCGAGCACGACGTCGAGGCCGGCGACATCTGGCGTGCCTGCCAGACCAAGGACGCCGCGATCCTCGACTGGGTGAAGCTCGCCGTCACTCGCGCGCGTGCCTCGGCGACCCCCGCCGTCTTCTGGCTCGACGAGGACCGCGCGCACGACGCGAACCTCATCGCGAAGGTGAGGGAGTACCTGGCCGAGCACGGGACGGACGACGTCACGCTCGAGATCATGACGCCCGTGGACGCCACGGCGTTCACCCTCAAGCGCATCCGCCAGGGCGAGGACACCATCTCCGTCACCGGCAACGTGCTGCGCGACTACCTGACGGACCTGTTCCCGATCCTCGAACTGGGCACCAGCGCCAAGATGCTCTCCGTGGTCCCCCTCATGAACGGCGGCGGGCTCTTCGAGACCGGGGCCGGCGGTTCGGCCCCCAAGCACGTGCAGCAGCTCGTGAAGGAGAACCACCTCCGCTGGGACAGCCTCGGCGAATTCCTCGCCCTGGCCGTCAGCTTCGAGCACCTGGCGACGACGACGGGGAACAAGCGCGCGCAGATCCTCGCCGACACGCTCGACCGGGCGACGGGCACGTTCCTGCTCGAGAACAAGTCCCCCAGCCGCCGTGTCGGGGAGATCGACAACCGGGGGAGCCACTACTTCCTCGCCCGCTACTGGGCCGAGGAACTGGCCCGGCAGGAGCAGGACGCCGAACTCGCGGAGAGCTTCGCGCGTGTGGCCGAGGCGCTGACGGGCAACGAGGACACCATCGTGTCCGAGCTGCTCGCCGTCCAGGGCGCACCCGCGGACATCGGTGGCTACTACCACCCCGACGTCACGAAGGTGACCGAGGTGATGCGTCCGTCGGCGAAGCTGTCCGAGGTCCTGGCGATCCTCGCCGCGTAGACCCCCAGCTCCACGAAAGAAGCCGGTGTACCGCTCGCGCGGTACGCCGGCTTCTTTCGTGCACGCACTGTTTACAGGAGATGCTCAGCAGGTTTAGGGTTTCTGCAAGGTCTCAGCCTGGGGGTGGTAGTGCGATGAACGCTCATGAGCGTCGGTCTCTCTCCTCCAGCGTCCGCGCCCTGCTGCTGGCGGCCGCCGGGTCCCTCGGCCTGATGGCCCTCGGTGCGTCCACGGCCGCCGCGGCCGAGGCACCTGCCGGTCCCGGACTGCTCGGCTCCGTCACCGCGACCGTCGACTCGACGGGAGTTCCTGCGGCTCTGTCTGCGATCACCGACCCGGTGCAGGCCGTCGACGCCGGGCCCGTATCCGACCCGCCGTCGCTCCTCCGGGAGGTCCCCGGGCTGTCCGACCTCGTAGCGGGGATCCCCGCTGTCGCGAGCACGCCGGCCGGTACCGTCCTCGAGCCCGTGACAACCCTCGTCGACGGCGTCGTCGCCGACGTGCCCATCGTCCGATCGGTGGTGCCCGCGGGCACGGTCACCGGGGTGACGGCGCCCGTCGTCGGTGTCGTCGACGGCACCGTGGGCGGTGTCACCGCGCCGGTGCTCGACGTGGCCGCACCCGTCGTGCAGATCATCGACCCGGTCGTCGACGTCGTCGTTCCCGTCCCGGACCTGGCCCGGCCCGCTCCGGTGCCGGTCCCGGTGCCGGTCCCGGTCCCGGTTCTCCCCTCGGGTGCTGAGGAGACCCTCCCCGAGGTCGACCCGGTACCGGTCGCGCCCCGGGCCGTCGAGTCCGACGATGACATCGCCGACCCTGCTCCGGGGACCCAGGCGGTTGCCGGCACGGTGCGAGCCGGCACGGCGCAGCCCGCGGTGCCGACAGGATCGGCGCCCTCGGGTCTTCCTGACGAGGCTCCGCAGGCCGACCTTCCCGCAGTGGTCGCCGTGCCGAGCCTCGCCGCGCTGATGCCGGCCGTTGTCTCGCTGATGCCGGCCGTCGGGGATCCCGCCGCCACGCCCGCCGTGCCTGCGCTCTCCGGAGGCGTCACCTCGTCCATGACGGGAGGGGGCGCCGCAGCGCCGCTCGCGGCGTTGAGTGCTTCGGCCTTTCTGATCCTGCCGGTCCTGGGGGCCGTCGGGCGGCGTTCGACGTCGTCGAGTCTCCCTGCCGGCCCGAGCCTCGAGCCCGGTTCATCTCCTGATTAGTGGTGGCCTCGCCGCGCTTTCGGCGCGCGGCTGACGGCCCATGGCGCCACGGGCGCCGCTCAACCACTTCGATTCACAGGAGAACATCATGCATACATGCATTCAGCGCGGGCTCTACGGAGTCCTTCTGGCCGGGGGCGTCCTCGTCCTCGGCGCAGGAACCGCCACAGCGGCGGACCTGTCGACGACGGAGAGCACGGCGGTCGACGCCGGGCTGGGAGCCGTCATTACGGTCCCCCTACCTTCCGGCACGACGAGCGGATCGGCCATCGAGGACACCGCCGCCCTGGTGGCGGAGTCTCTGGTGCCCGATGGCTCCGTCGGCTCCGTCGGGTCCGCGGAGAGCGGGCTGCTCGGCGGGGGGATTCTGGACGGGAACGTGATCGCCCCTGAGGTCGTGGTGCCGGTGACTGTATCCGGCAATTCGGTCTCGGTGCTCGGCGATTCGGCAGTAACCGGTAGCGCCGGCTCCACCGGGGAGACCGCCGGGGGAGCCGCCGGTGGCAGCACCGGGTCGACCGGTTCAACGACCGGTTCGACCGGTGGTCTGCTGGATGGCGGCATCCTCGGCGGTAACGTGATCGCCCCGGAGGTCGTGGCGCCGGTGACGGTCGGCTGCAACGGCGTGGCCGTGCTCGGCGACAGTGCCTCGGAGTGTGCGGCGGGGTCGACCGGGGAGACCGCTGGGGGAGCCTCCGGTGGCAGCACCGGTTCGACCGGTGGTCTGCTGGATGGCGGCATCCTGGGCGGGAACGTGATCGCCCCGGAGGTCGTGGCGCCGGTGACGGTCGGCTGCAATGACGTGGCCGTGCTCGGCGACAGTGCCTCGGAGTGCGCGGCGGGGTCGACCGGGGAGACCGCCGCGGGAGCCTCCGGTGGCAGCACCGGCTCAACCGCTGGCTCCACCGGTGGTCTGCTGGATGGCGGCATCCTGGGCGGGAACGTCATCGCCCCGGAGGTCGTGGTGCCGGTGACCGTCGGCTGCAACGGCGTGGCCGTGCTCGGTGACAGTGCCTCGGACTGCACCGCCGGATCGAACGGTGAGACCGCTGGCGGAAGTACTGGTGGCAGCACTGGTGGAACGACGGGCGGAGTTCTGGACGGGAACGTGATCGCACCTGAGGTCGTGGTGCCGGTGACGGTCGGCTGCACCGACATCTCCGTGCTTGGTGGCAGCAGCACCGAATGCGGCACGCCAGCAGGAACCCCGGCAACGCCGGTGACGCCGAGCACCCCGATGACACCGACCGTGCCGAGCACACCGGTGTCGCCGAGCACCCCGATGACACCGACCGTGCCGAGCACGCCGGTGTCGCCGAGCACGCCTGACGCGCCGGTCGCTGCAGTCCCGGGAACTCCGGAGACCGAAGGTGCCGGAGACAGCGGCCCTGATGGCGCTGACACCCCGTCCGGTACTCCTGCCGGTATCGTCACCGCCGGGACCGCGGTCGAGCCCGGCACGCTGATGGCCGCGTCCGCCGGCACCACAGGCATGGCACCGGCGACGACGCCTGCTTCCCGTACGGCGGACACCCCGGAGGTCCTCGCCTCGACCGGCTTCGGAAGCCGACAGGCCCTGCTGCTCGGTGCGCTGCTCCTGCTCGGCGGTGCGGGCGGCACCCTGGTGGGACGGCGCCCGAAGGCCGTGGCCTAGGAGATCGACGACACAGCGGGCCCGCAGCACGAGCTGCGGGCCCGCTCCCGGTGCACGGACCGGTCAGGCGGCGTCGTTCGCGTAGCGGAGCCCGATCTGCGCGCGAACGCCGTCGAGCAGGCGCATCGTCCTGACGGTGTCATCGATCGGCATCGTGGGGCTCTCCGTGAGTCCCTGCTGGATGCAGCGGGTCACCTCCCGCAACTCGTACGTGTATCCGCCGCCCACCTGCTCGAAGTGCTCCACCCGGGCGTCCGCCTGCCCGACCTTGATCTCCAGTTCCTTCGGGTTGTGCAGGGGCCCTCCGCCGGTCTTCAGCCAGCCCTTCGAGCCGCACACTGTCGCCTGACCGGGGCAGGAGGCGATGAACGAGGACGACAGCTGGGCGTAGGCCCCGCTCCCGTAGCTCAGGGTGACGGCGTTCTGCAGGTCGACGCCGTCGCTGTTGAGCGTGCCCATGGCGGAGACGGAATCGGGGAAGCCGAGGGACCCCAGCGCCCAGGTGAGCGGATAGACCGTGAGGTCCAGCAGCGCACCGCCTCCTGCCGCCGGGTCCCAGAGCCTGCTGGCCGGATCCTCGGGGGCGGTGAACCCGAGGTCTGCCTGCACCCACCGGATCTCGCCCAGCTCGCCCGAGTGGATGATCTCCCAGGCGCGGTTGACGCTGGGCAGGAAGCGCGTCCAGACCGCTTCCATGAGGAAGAGCCCTCGCTCGGCGGCGATGGCGGCGAGGTCCTCCGCCTCGGCGGCGTTGATGGTGAACGGCTTCTCGCACAGGACGTGCTTGCCCGCCGTGAGGGCGGCCCGGGCGACGTCGTAGTGCTGGCCGTGCGGTGTCGTGATGTAGACGACGTCGACCTCGGGATCGTCCACGAGGCGCTGGTAGCCCGTCACTCCGCCCTCGGTGCCGTAGCTGGTGGCGAACCCGAACCGTTCCGCGAAGGCGGCGGCGCTCTCCGCGCTGCGCGAGCTGACCGCGTGGAGCACCGCGTCCTCGAGCAGAGCGATGTCCTGCGTGACCTTGGCCGCGATCCCGCCCGTGGCGATCACGCCCCACTTCAGGGGTCTGCCGGTGGCGACGACGGGGCTGGGAGCGCCTGCTTCAGCGCAGGGGGGAACATTGATGCGGTGCTGTGGGTTCATGGACCCATCCTTGCCGCTGGCCCGGGCCGCGTCCATCCCGGACGTGGGAACGACGAAGCGCCCCGGCCGGAACCGGGGCGCTTCGAATTCTGCTGCCGGAGGACCGGCGCGGTGCTACTGGGTGAGGGGAGCCAGCGTGGGGTCGTCGGCGTACGCCTCGGCCGCGTTGTCCTTGGTGACGATCTGCGGCTCGAGGAGGTACGCGGGAACCGTCTTCACGCCGTTGTCGTAGGAGTCGGGATCGTTGATCTCCAGTTCGTTCCCGGCCTGCAGGTCATCGACCATCACGATGGCGTGTTCCACGAGGGCGCGCGTGTCCTTGTTGATCGTGGAGTACTGCTTGCCCTCCATGATCGACTTCACGGATTCGACCTCGGAGTCCTGGCCGGTGACGACCGGGATGGGCTTGCCGGCACCCTCGACCGAGGTCAGGATCGCGCGGGCGAGCGTGTCGTTGGGGGACAGGACGCCGTCGAGCTCCTCGGAGCTGTAGCTGCCGGAGAGCAGGTTGTCCATGCGCTTCTGGGCGTTCTCCGCCTTCCAGCCCTGGGTGACGACCTGGTCGAAGGTCTCCTGGCCGGACACGACGACGAGGTTGCCGTTGTCGATCTCGGGCTGGAGGATGCTCATGGCGCCGTCGAAGAAGACCTTCGCATTGGCGTCGTCCGGCGAACCGGCGAACAGCTCGATGTTGTACGGGCCTTCGGGCTTCGCGGCCTTCATGCCGTCCAGCAGGGCCTGGCCCTGGAGCTCGCCGACCTGGAAGTTGTCGTAGGCCACGTAGTAGTCGACGTTCTCCGTGTTGGTCAGGAGGCGGTCGTAGGCGATGACGGTGATGCCGGCATCCTTGGCCTGCTGCAGCTGGGTGCCGAGCTGGGCGCCGTCGATGGCGCCGACGACCAGGACCTTCACACCGTTGGTGATCATCGAGCTGATCTGGTTCTGCTGCTCGGAGACGCCGCCGTTGGCGAACTGCACGTCGGGATCGTAGCCGGCCTCGGTCAGGCCTTCGTTGAAGAGCTCCTCGGCGAGGACCCAGTTCTCCGAGGTCTTCTGCGGGAGCGCGACGCCGATGGCCGATCCTGCTTCGAAGCCTGCCGCTGCCGTCTCGCCGTCGGCGGACGGTGCCGCTTCTTCACGGCCGCACCCGGTCAGCGTCAGTGCTGATACCGCAGCGATCGCTGCGAGGGATTTTGCGAAAGTACGCATTCTTCTTCTCTTTCTCTTGCTTTGGTGGAAGGGGAAAACTGGGGGCCGGGGCCCGGCTGTGCCGGGTCCTAGACGTCGTGGGAGATGACTTCCTTCGTTCCGACGGCCTGTTCGGTCGGGCCGGGAGTCGGGGCTTCGGTGTCGACCTTCCGGCCGTCGCCGCCGCCACCGAACCTCCTGGTGATCAGCCCGATGATGGACGGCTTGCCCTGGCTCTTGCTGTAGACGTCGAAGGCGACGGCGATGAGCAGGACCAGGCCCTTGATGATCTGGGTGTCGTCGGCGCCGGCGCCGAGGAGCTGCAGTCCGTTGTTCAGGACGGCCATGACGAGGCCTCCGATGATGGAACCGACCACCGTTCCGACGCCACCCGTGACGGCGGCACCGCCGATGAACACGGCAGCGATGGCATCGAGTTCCCAGCCGACGCCGTCCGACGGACCGGACGCGGTGGAGCGCCCGACGAAGATCATGCCGGCGAGGGCCGCGAGGATGGACATGTTCATCATCACCATGAAGTTGACGCGCTTGCCCTGGACACCGGACAGCTCGGCCGCGTGGCGGTTGCCACCGACGGCGTACACGTGGCGCCCGGCGACGGTCTTGTTGGAGATGAACGCGTAGATGATGACGAGGGCACCGAGGATCAGGCCGGGGACCGGGAAGGACGTACCCGGGCGCCCGGTGGCGAAGAGGTAGGTCGTGTACAGGATGACCGCGGAGAGGAGGACCACCTTGGTGACGGGGACCCACATGGGAGGCACTTCGGCGTTGATCTTCTCCAGCTTCCGGCGGCCCCGGAACTCGTTGTAGATCACGAAGCCCACGAGGGCGAGGCCCAACAGCAGGGACAGGTTGTTGTACCCGATGTTGGGGCCGACCTCGGGCAGGTATCCGGCGCCGAGGTAGCGGAAGCCCTCGGGAACGGGGACGGTGAGGGAGTTGCCCACGGACTGGTTGGCGCCGCGGAAGATGAGCATCCCGGCGAGGGTGACGATGAACGCGGGTATCCCGACGTAGGCGACCCAGAAGCCCTGCCACATCCCGATCAGTGCGCCGAGCGCCAGGCCGAGCAGCACCCCCAGGTACCAGGGGATGCCCCAGTCGCGCATCGCGATGGCGACGACGATGCCGACGAACGCGGCGACGGAGCCGACGGAGAGGTCGATGTGCCCGGCGATGATGACCAGGACCATGCCGATGGCGAGGATGAGGATGTACGAGTTGCCGTTGAACAGGTTCATCATGTTGACGGACGTGAGCATCTTGCCGCCCGTGCGCCACTGGAAGAACAGGACGAGCGCGACCAGGGCGAAGATCATCCCGAACTGGCGGGTGTTCCCGCCGAAGATTTGCTTGAGGGAATTCATGGTGTCTTTCCTAGGGGCGAGGGGTCAGGCAGATTTTCTGCTGGCGGTCATGAGTTTCATCAGGGATTCCTGGTTCGCGTGCTCGCGTTCCACTTCTCCGGTGATGGCGCCCTCGAAGATCGTGTAGATCCGGTCCGAGAGGCCGAGCAGTTCGGGCAGTTCGGAGGAGATGACGATGACGCCCTTCCCCTGGTCGGCGAGTTTCTGGATGATGCCGTAGATCTCGTACTTCGCCCCCACATCGATGCCGCGGGTGGGCTCATCCAGGATCAGCAGCTCGGGGTCCGTGAACATCCACTTCGCGAGGACCACCTTCTGCTGGTTGCCTCCCGAGAGCTTCGCGACCCCCTCGTTGACGCTGGGCGTCTTGGTCCGCAGCGACTTGCGGTACTCCTCGGCCACCCGGAACTCCTCGTCCCGGTCGACGACGAGCCCGTGGGTGATCTTCTGCAGGTTCGCGGACACCGTGGTGGTCTTGATGTCGTCGAGGAGGTTGAGGCCGAGGCTCTTGCGGTCCTCGGTGACGTAGGCGAGGCCGGCGTCGATCGCCTGGGGCACCGAGCGCAGCGTGATCTCCTTGCCGTCCATGACGATCTGACCCGACTTGAAGGTGCCGTACGAGCGGCCGAAGACCGAGCGCGCGAGCTCCGTGCGCCCTGCGCCCATCAGCCCCGCGAATCCGACGATCTCGCCGCGCCGCACCTTGAAGCTCGAGTTCTTGCACACCAGTCGGTCGGGCACGGTGGGGTGTGCGACGGTCCAGTTCCGCACCTCGAAGAAGGTCTCGCCGATCTTCGGGGTGTGGTCCGGGAAGCGGGACTCGAGCGAGCGGCCCACCATCCCGCGGATGATGCGGTCCTCGTCCACGCCGTCCTCCTTGACGTGGAGGGTCTCGATGGACTTGCCGTCGCGGATGATGGTGATCGAGTCGGCGATCTGCTCGATCTCGTTGAGCTTGTGGGAGATCATGATGCAGCTGATGCCCTTGGCCCGGAGCCCCGCCATCAGGTCCAGGAGGTGCTGGGAGTCGGACTCGTTCAGGGCCGCCGTAGGCTCGTCGAGGATGAGCAGCTTCACCGACTTGCTGAGTGCCTTGGCGATCTCGACGAGCTGCTGCTTGCCGACCCCGATGTCCTTGATCTTGGTGGTGGGGTCCTCGCTCAGGCCCACGCGGGCCATGAGTTCCAGCGTGGCCCGGTTGACGTGATCCCAGTCGATGACGCCGAAGCGCGTGGGCTCGTTGCCCAGGAAGATGTTCTCGGCGATCGAGAGTTCGGGGATCAGCGCGAGTTCCTGGTGGATGATGACGATCCCGGCGGCCTCGCTGGAGCGGATGTCCTTGAAGCGGACCTCTTCGCCCTGGAAGATGATGTCGCCCGAGTAGTCGCCGTACGGGTAGAGCCCGGAGAGGACCTTCATGAGGGTCGACTTCCCGGCGCCGTTCTCACCGCAGATCGCGTGGATCTCGCCGGCACGTACCTCGATCGAGACGTCCGCGAGAGCCTTGACGCCCGGGAACTCCTTCGTGATGGAGCGCATCTCGAGGATGATGTGGTTCTTCATTGGTTCTCCCGCAGTGACGGCATTGTCTTGGTGCAGGCCCGATCACGACCCGAAGAGAATTGAACAGGGCCAAACCGTTGCCGTCAACTGTTGAACACAAAGGTCCCTCAAAATAGAGGAAATCTTTAAGTAACGATCCGGGTTGCGGGGGAGAGTCCCGCCTGGGCGAGGACGACGGCGGCGCCTCCGAGGGCCTCGGCGCGGTCGCCGAGCGAGGACATGCAGACGGTCGTCGTCTCGCCGATGATGGGCACGGCATGGCGGGCCAGACCGCGCCGGACCGGTCCGAGGAGGATCTCCCCGAGGTCGGTGAGCGGGCCTCCGACCACGATGGTCTCGGGGTTGATCAGGTTGGCCATGTGGGCGAGCGCCCGGCCGATGGCGACGCCGGCGTCGTCGATCACGCGGAGGGTCGCGGTGTCACCGGTGAGCGCCCGGTCGATGATCCGCCGGGTGTCCACCGGCCCGCTGCCCCCGCGGCCGAGCAGTTCGATCATGGTGGAGGTCGAGGCGACGGTCTCGAGGCAGCCGCGGTTGCCGCACCGGCAGACGAGTCCGTGTTCGTTGATGGTGGTGTGCCCCAGTTCCCCCGTGATCCCGACGTGGCCGTAGAACAGCGCTCCGTTCAGGACCAGGCCGGAGCCGATGCCGGATCCCACCTTGATGAACATCAGGTTGTCGACCGCGCTGTGCGGGCCCCAGGTCACCTGCGCCAGGGCGCCCAGATTGGCGTCGTTGTCGATGAAGACGGGGACGCCGAGCCGTTCGCCGAACGTCTCGTGGATGTTGATGCCCACCCATTCGGGCAGGATGGCACCCTGCACCACCGTCCCGGTACGCCGGTCGATGGGGCCAGGGATGCCGATGCCGGCACCGAGGAGCGCGCCCCGGGAGATGCCTCCGTTCTCGAGCAGGGTGTCCAGCAGGTCCGAGGCGGCGGTCAGCCCGTCCTGGGCGCTGTGGCCGAGCGGGAGGGGGACGGCGGCTTCCTGGAGGACCTTGTAGTTGGGTCCGGCGAGGACCACGCGCAGGTGCCGGCGGCCGATGTCGATGCCCGCGGCGACCTGCCCGGTGTCGTTCAGGACGACGGACAGGGCCCGTCGGCCCGAGCTGGTCGTGGGGACGGTGCTGACGATCCCCGTCGTGGCCATCGACTTCACGATGTTCGAGACCGTCGCCGTCGACAGGCCGGTCTGCCGGGCGAGTTCGGCCTGGGTCCGCGGCCCGCCGCTCATGAGGGCTCCGATGACGCGCTGCTGGTTCCGCTCGCGCAGGGCGGACTGCGATCCCGGTTTCGGAGGCGGGGCGCTCAGGCTCTTCCTCGCCGTCGAGGGGGATTCTGCGGGCATGGGTCCAAGGGTGCCGCACCTGCTCCTTGTCGTCAAGAAGTGAACGCTTGGCGATGCTCCTGGGCGAGAGTCTTGTAGCGGTCGGCGTTGGCGCGGACACCCGCGACCTCGTCGTCGTCGAGCTGCCTCCGCACCTTCGCGGGGACGCCGGCGACGAGCGAGCGCGGCGGGACGACCGTGCCCTCGAGGACGACGGCGCCGGCGGCAACGAGGGAGCCGGCGCCGATCACGGCACCGTTCAGCACCGTGGCGCTCATCCCGATGAGGCAGTCGTCCTCGACGGTGCATCCGTGCACCACGGCGCCGTGCCCGACGCTGACGCGGTCGCCGATCGTGGCCGGGTAGCCCGGATCGGCGTGGACCACCACGTTGTCCTGGAGGTTGGTCCCCGCACCGATCGAGATCGCGGCGGTGTCCGCGCGGACGCTGGCGCCGTAGAAGACGCTGGCGAACGCGCCGAGCGTCACCTCTCCGATGAGGGTTGCGGTCGGCGCCGTGAACGCCGAATCGCTGATGACGGGGGTCCTGCCGCGGAACGGGATGAGGTGGGTCATGGCGCCAGCCTAGGCGACCCGGCCTGCGGGCGGCCCGGCGGCGTCAGTTGAAGACGATCGTGCGACGACCGTCGAGCAGGACGCGTCGCTCGGCATGCCACTGGACCGCCTGCACGAGCGCGCGTCCTTCCAGCTCCCGGCCGATCGCCGTCAGCTGTTCGGCGGTCCGCGCGTGATCGACGCGGATGACCTCCTGCTCGATGATCGGTCCCTCGTCGAGGGCCCCGGTGACGTAGTGGGCGGTGGCGCCGATGAGCTTCACGCCGCGCGCGTGGGCCTGGTGGTACGGGCGGGCGCCCTTGAAGGACGGCAGGAACGAGTGGTGGATGTTGATGGCGCGGCCGAGCAGGTCCTCGCAGAGCCGGTCGCTGAGGATCTGCATGTACCGCGCGAGGACCACGAGTTCGATCCCGTGCTCGTCCATCAGCGCGCGCAGCCTGTCCTCGGCGTCGTCCTTCGTCTCGGGGGTCACAGGGATGTGGTGGAACTCGATGCCGTAGAACGCGGCGAGTTCCTCGAGGTCCCGGTGGTTGGACACGATCACGGGGATGTCGATGGCGAGCGTGCCGGAGCGGTGCTGGAAGAGGAGGTCGTTGAGGCAGTGCGCGGCCTTGGACACCATGATGAGCGTGCGCGTGCGGCGCGCGGACGGCGTGAGGGACCAGTCCATGGCGAACTCCCCGGCCACGGGTTCGAGGGCGGAACGGAGCTCCTCCTCCGGGGCCGCGGTATCGAGGGCCACGCGCATGAAGAAGGTGCCGGTGTCCGGGCTGCCGTACTGCTGCGACTCGGTGATGTTGGCGCCGACGCCGACCAGGGCGCCCGAGACACCGTGGACGATCCCGGGCCGGTCGGGGCAGGACAGCGTCAGGGAGAAGGAGCGCGGGGCGTCGGGGGAGGTCACCTACGCCAGATTACCGGCGGGCCCGGATTGTGACGCGATCGCGCGCAGTCGGCCTGCGGCCGCCGCGGCGGCGGCCCGCCCTGCCCGCGTGGCGCCGAGGGTCGACGCCGAGGCGCCGTAGCCGGCGAGCAGGAGCCTCGGTTCCTTCACCACGCGCACACCGTCCATGACGATGCCGCCGCCGGGCTCGCGGAGGCGCAGCGGCGCGAGGTGGTCCAGCGCCGGCCGGAAGCCGGTGGCCCAGAGCACGGCGTCGAAGGGCTCCTCCGTCCCGTCCGCGAACACCGCCGACCGTTCGCGCAGCTCGGCCAGCGGTCCGCGCGAGACGAGGACCCCGGCGTCGATGCCCGCTCGGTAGTCGGCCGTGAGCGGCAGGCCGGTCGCCGACACCACACTGGCCGGCGGGAGGCCCGCGCTCGTCCGGGCGTCGACGGCGGCCTCGACCTCCCGGCCCCACTCGGCGTCGAACGGGCGGCGGGTGAACGACGGCGAACGGCGGGTGGACCAGAGCGGCGTGGCGCCGGCGGCGTGGAGCTGGAGGACGAACTGCACGGCCGAGGTCCCCCCGCCCACCACGAGCACCCGCCGGCCCGCGAACTCCTCGGCCGAGCGGTAGTCGTGCGTGTGCAGCTGACGCCCGGCGAAGACGTCGCGACCGCGGTAGGAGGGCCAGTAGGGGCGGTCCCAGGTGCCGGTCGCGCTGATGACGACGTCGGCCACCCAGGCGCCGTCCGCGGTGGCCACGCGGAGGGGGCCGTCGTCGTCGCACGCCTCGACCCGGACTACCCGGGCCGGCCGGAGCACGGGCAGGGCGAAGGTCCGCTCGTAGTCGCCGTAGTACCGGTGGACCACCCGGGAGGCGGGTTCCTCCGGGTCCGGCGACCCGAGCCGCAGGCCCGGGAGGTCGTGGAGGGCGTGGGCGGCGTCGAAGGTGAGGGCCGGCCAGCGGTGCAGCCAGGCCCCGCCGGGCGCGGGATTGGCATCCAGGACCACGAAGTCCCGGCGCGGGCGGAGGCCCCGGCGCGCCAGGTGGTAGGCGCTGCTGAGCCCCGCCTGGCCGGCGCCGATCACGACGACGCGCACGCGTCGTCCCGTTCCGTCCGTTTCCCGTGCCGGCCCGTGCATGGCCACCACCTTCCCGCTGCGGGGCCGCCCGTCGGCCACCGTTCCAGTGATCCATCCGTGGATGCTCCACTGATGCGGAACCGGCCCCGCCGTCGTCGTATTCCGGCTAGCATGGGAGCGTCGCGACTGGCGTAGGGTGGGCAACCACCAGGAAGCGGCGGGAGGCCGGGATCCCTCGAGGGGGCAACCGCGCTTCCAGTGCAGACCACGGATCGCACGCCTGGGCCGCGGGTCACGTTCTACGAGCGGCCGGGGCGCGGACTGTGGTCCGGCCCCGCCCGCGACTCACGCTGACCCCTTGCGAGACCCAGAGAAGGATCGACCGATGACCACTTCGCCCATGGCTCCCTCCCACGCCGACTCCGTCACCAACGCTCCCCTGTCCGAGGTGGACCCGGAGATCGCCGCCGTCCTCCGGGACGAGCTGGCACGGCAGCGGGACACCCTCGAGATGATCGCCTCGGAGAACTTCGCCCCGCGCGCGGTGCTCGAGGCCCAGGGCAGCGTGCTCACCAACAAGTACGCGGAGGGCTACCCCGGGCGCCGCTACTACGGCGGCTGCGAGCACGTCGACGTCGCCGAGAACCTCGCGATCGAACGGGTCAAGGCGCTGTTCGGTGCCGAGTTCGCGAACGTCCAGCCGCACTCCGGCGCGCAGGCCAATGCGGCGGCGCTCTCGGCCATGATCAAGCCCGGCGACAAGATCATGGGGCTCTCCCTCGCGCACGGCGGCCACCTCACGCACGGCATGAAGCTCAACTTCTCGGGCAAGCTCTACGAGGTCGCGGCCTACGGCGTGGAGGAGGACACCCACCGCCTGGACATGGAGCGCGTCCGGGAGCAGGCGCTCGCCGCGAAGCCGCAGGTCATCATCGCCGGCTGGTCGGCCTACCCCCGCCAGCTGGACTTCGCGGCGTTCCGCGCCATCGCCGACGAGGTCGGCGCCCTGCTCTGGACCGACATGGCGCACTTCGCCGGCCTGGTCGCCGCCGGGGTCCACCCCAGCCCCGTCCCGCACTCCGACGTCGTCACCTCCACCGTCCACAAGACCCTCGCGGGCCCGCGCTCCGGCGTGATCCTCGCCAAGCAGGAATGGGCCAAGAAGCTCAACTCGAACGTCTTCCCCGGGCAGCAGGGCGGCCCGCTCATGCACGTCATCGCGGGCAAGGCCACGGCCTTCAAGATCGCCGGATCGGCCGAGTTCCGGGAGCGCCAGGAGCGCGTCCTCGAGGGTGCACGCCTCATCGCCGAGCGCCTCACGGCCCCGGACGTCACCGAGCACGGCGTCTCGGTCCTCACGGGCGGCACCGACGTCCACCTCGTCCTCGTGGACCTGCGGAACTCGTCGCTCGACGGCCAGCAGGCAGAGGACGTGCTGCACTCGGTGGGGATCACCGTCAACCGCAACGCCGTGCCGTTCGATCCCCGCCCGCCGATGGTCACCTCCGGCCTCCGGATCGGGACGCCGGCACTCGCGACCCGCGGGTTCGGTGCCACCGAGTTCACGGAGGTGGGCGAGATCATCGCGGCGGCGCTCAAGCCCTCGCCCGACGTCGACGCCCTGCGCGCCCGCGTGTCCGCCCTCGCCGCCGACTTCCCGCTGTACCCGGGCCAGGAGGAGTGGTAGATCCGTTCCCGCCCGGGGCCCTCACCTCGCGGGCCGCGGCGTCGACGGACTTCGACATCCCCACGGAGGAATGCTGCTTCACCGGCTGCTGCGACCGCGGCAAGGCGTTCCTCCTCGAGCAACTGGACGCGCACGACGACAAGGACCTCTCCCATGACCAACGCCCGCATCCTTGACGGCAAGGCCACCGCCGCCCGCATCAAGGAGGAACTCGCCGAGCGCGTGAGCGCCCTCCGGGAGCGGGGGGTGACCCCCGGCCTCGGCACGGTGCTCGTCGGGGACGACCCCGGCAGCCACTCCTACGTGGCGGGCAAGCACCGCGACTGCGCCCAGGTGGGCATCACGTCGGTGCGCCGCGACCTCCCGGCGACCGTCACCCAGGCGGAACTCGAGGCGGTCCTCGACGAGCTGAACGACGACGACGCCACCACCGGCTACATCGTGCAGCTCCCGCTGCCCGCGCACATCGACACCAACGCGATCCTCGAACGGATCGACCCGGCGAAGGATGCCGACGGACTGCACCCGATGAACCTCGGCCGGCTCGTCCTCAACGTGAACGCCGCGATGGACTCGCCGCTGCCGTGCACCCCGCACGGGATCGTCGAGCTCCTCCTCCGGCACGACGTCGCCCTCAAGGGCCTGGACGTGCTGGTCGTGGGACGCGGCGTCACGGTCGGCCGTCCGCTCGGGCTGCTCCTGACGCGCAAGCAGATCAATGCGACCGTCACCCTGGCCCACACCGGGACCGTCGACCTGGCCGGGCACCTCGGCCGCGCCGACGTCGTCGTGGCGGCTGCCGGGATCCCGCACATGATCACCGCGGACCAGCTCAAGCCCGGCGCGATCGTCCTCGACGTGGGCGTGAGCCGCGTCGAGGACGAGGAGACCGGCAAGGCGAAGCTCACCGGCGACGTCGACCCCGCCGCGGCGTCCGTGGCCGGCTGGCTCTCGCCGAACCCTGGGGGAGTGGGGCCCATGACCCGGGCGATGCTGCTGACGAACGTCGTCGAGGCCGCGGAACGCCGGGCCGCCCAGCAGTAGACACGCGGGTGCCCACCGGCTCGCGGCGAGGGGGTTCTCGCCTAGGCTGGGCGGGTGCACACCCACCTCGCAGGACCACCCGTCATCTCCGCGCAGCAGCTCAGCAAGCACTACGGCGAGTTCAAAGCGGTCGACGGCATCTCCTTCGAGGTCCCGGCGGGCGAGTCCTTCGGACTGCTCGGCCCGAACGGTGCCGGGAAGTCGACCACGATGCGCATGATCGGCGGGGTCTCGCAGCGGACCTCGGGCCGGCTCACCATCATGGGCCTCGACCCCGAGGACCACGGGCCCGAGGTACGCGCACACCTCGGGGTCGTGCCGCAGCAGGACAACCTCGACGAGGAACTCAAGGTCCGCGACAACCTCATCGTCTACGGCCGCTACTTCGGCCTCCCGATGAGCTACCTCAGGCCGAAGGCCGACGAACTGCTGGAGTTCGCCCAGCTCACCGACAAGGCCGGAGCGAAGGTCGACGCGCTGTCGGGCGGCATGAAACGACGCCTGACGATCGCGCGCTCGCTCATCAACGAGCCGAAGATCCTCCTGCTGGACGAACCCACCACCGGCCTGGACCCGCAGGCGCGGCACATCCTCTGGGACAGGCTGTTCCGGCTCAAGGAGTCCGGCGTGACCCTCATCCTCACCACGCACTACATGGACGAGGCGGAGCAGCTCTGCGACCGGCTCGTGGTCGTGGACAAGGGCCGGATCATGGCCGAGGGGTCCCCCGCGCAGCTCATCCGGGAGCACTCCACGCGGGAGGTGCTCGAACTGCGGTTCGGCTCGGAGCGCAACACCACGGTGGCGGGCGAACTGCAGGGCATCGGGGAACGCCTCGAGCCGCTGCCGGACCGCGTGCTGATCTACGCGCAGGACGGCGAGGCCGCGCTGGAGCAGGTCACCTCCCGGGGGCTGAAGCCCCTCACGTCCCTCGTCCGGCGGTCCTCCCTGGAGGACGTCTTCCTGCGCCTGACCGGGAGGAGTCTCGTTGAGTGAGCGGGAGCCCGCCGTCCGGGAAGCCCCCGGGGGCCCTCCGTACCGCCTCCACGCCCATGCGCCGGAGGTCTCCGCGCGCCGCGCGCGGTCCTTCGGATCCTGGTACTACGCCGAGCACGTGCTCCGCTCCATGCAGGGCTACCGCTGGACACTGCTCGCCTCCAGCGTCGGCACCCCGGTCATGTACCTCTTCGCGATGGGGGTGGGCCTGGCCACGCTCGTGGACCGGAACTCCGCCGACGCGTTCGGCGGTGTCGGCTATCTCGCCTTCCTCGCACCGGCCCTGCTGGCGTCCGCGACCATCATGACGGCGGCCACCGAGTTCACCTACCCGGTGATGGACGGCTTCAAGTGGCGGCGGGTGTACTACGGACCGCACGCCTCCCCGCTCGGCACCGCCCAGATCGTCAACGGGCACGTCCTCGCGATCACGGCGCGGCTGACCGCGACCACTCTCGTCTACTTCCTCATCGTCGCCGCCTTCGGTGCGTCGCCGTCCGCCACGGGAGCAGCCGTCATCCCCGTCGCCGTGCTCAGCGGACTGGCGTTCGGGCTCCCGCTGATGGCCTACTCGGCGAGCGTCGAGGAGGACAAGGGCCAGTTCGCGCTCGTCATGCGCTTTCTCGTGACGCCCCTGTTCCTCTTCTCCGGGACGTTCTTCCCGCTCGACACCCTGCCGGTCTTCCTGCGGTGGATCGGGTGGATCTCGCCGCTGTGGCACGGGACGGAACTGGGCCGGAGCCTCACCTACGGGTACGCGATCCCGCCCTGGCTCGCCGTGGTCCACGTGCTGTACCTCGTGGTCCTCGCCGTCGTCGGGCTGCGGCTGGCACGCGCCGTCTACGCGAGGAGGCTCGGCCGATGAGCGCCCCGCTCACCGCCGAGGACTACGCGCTGGACGGCTCGCAGCGACCCCTGGCCGCGTTGTACTCGCGCAACGCGAAGGCCGTCATCGCACGCGGGCTCCTCGCGACCCGCAGCAGCAACTGGCTCATCATGGTGTCCGGCTTCTTCGAACCGGTGCTCTACCTCGTCTCCATGGGCGTGGGCCTGGGCGCCCTGGTCGGCACGGTCGAGGGCCCCGACGGCCGGCCGATCAGCTACGCGGCCTACATCGCGCCGGCCCTGCTCGCGGTCTCGGCCATGAACGGGGCCGTCTACGACAGCACATGGAACGTCTTCTTCAAGATGAACTTCGCCAAGCTGTACCAGGGGATGCTCTACACCTCGCTCGGGCCGCTGGACGTCGCGATCGGCGAGATCTTCCTGGCCCTCCTGCGCGGCGCCCTGTACGCGACCGGCTTCACCGCGGTGATGGCACTCATGGGGCTCATGACCACACCGGTGGCCCTGCTCATGATCCCGGCATCCGTGGTGATCGCGTTCGGGTTCGCGTCCTTCGGCATGGGGATCACCAGCTTCATGAGGACCTTCCAGCAGATGGAGTGGATCAACTTCGTGATGCTGCCGATGTTCCTGTTCTCGGCGACCTTCTACCCGCTCAGCGTCTACCCGCAGGGCATCCAGTGGTTCATCCAGGCGCTGCCCCTCTGGCACGGGGTGGAACTGCTGCGCCAGATCAGCGTCGCCTCCTTCACCCCGGCGACGGTCCTCCACCTCTGCTACTTCCTCGTCATGATCGCGGTGGGCCTGCTGCTGACGACCCTGCGCCTGAGGAAACTCTTCCTGCGCTAGATGTACTGCTAGACCACGAGCGTCGCGTAGACGACGTAGTTGTCGTCGAACTCGCCCGTCTCGGGGTTGTAGCCGTCGCACGTGATGAGGCGGAGCTCCGACCCCGGGGTGTTCCCGTACACCTCGAGGGTGGGGAACTCGTCCTTCCCGTACGCCTCGCCGCGCCGGAACTCGAAGACCGCCGTCGTGCCGTCCTCGCGTGTGACGCTCATGCGGTCGCCGGCGGTGAGGGAGCGCAGGTCGGCGAAGACGCCCTTGCCGCCGCCGGTGGCGTTCACATGGCCGAGCAGGACGGCAGGGCCTCGGTCGCCGGGCGTGGGGGACTGGTCGTACCAGCTGGCGGGCGCTCCCGGGCCGTCGGGCGGGACCTCGAGGCTCCGGTTCTCGCGCAGGCCCAGCTTCAGCAGGTCGGTCCGGACCCCGATCGACGCGATCTCGAGGCTGACGGGCGCAGAGGCAGGGAGGACTGCCGGCAGGGAGGGCGTCGCGGCCGGGGCGGGCGACGGCGCGGAGGTGGCGGACGCCGCAGAGGGTGCGGACGACGGCGCCGCTGTCGCGGGTGCATCCGGGGAGACACTCGCGGAGGCGCTCGGGGTTGCGGCGGACGACGTCGGCGCGGCCGCGGGGGCGTCCGCTGATCCACACCCGGCGAGGAGGAAAAGAGCGGCCACCGCCGGGGCGGTGACGCCCCAGCGGTGGCCGGTCACTCTATCGATCATGGTGAGTGATCGTGGTTATGCGTTGTCGGCCGTGCGGCGACGGACGACGTAGGTGCCGCCGGCTGCTGCCGCGAGGACCAGGCCGCCACCGAGGGCGATCATGCCCGCGGTGTTCGTGCCGGTTTCCGTGGCGACGCCGGTGTCGGCTCCACCGGACGGCATGGCGCCCATCTGGCCCTTCACGAGGGTGCCGCACAGGGCGGGCGAGGTGGCGCCGAGGGGGAGCTCGGGGTCGAGATCGCTCGGGGAAGCGAAGACCTCTTCGGAGACGCCGGCGGTCGCGGGATCGAGACCGTGCACGACGACGACGGCGGTGCCGGCCTCGAGGGCGGCCTTGGTGTCGGCGTCGAGGGTGATCTCACGCTGCACGTTGTAGGTGCCGCCCTGGCCACCGAGCGCCAGATTCAGGCCCTCCGCCGGCGTCGTGGCGCCGGAGGTGGTGAGCGTGGTCTTGATGCCGCCGTACAGGCCGGCACCCTCGGTGACGCTGACGATCCCGTCGCCGTTGGCGTCGTCGGCCATCGTGGGGCAGGTGCCCTGCGCGCCGCCGTGGACGTGCTGGACGTGGGGGTAGGGCCCGTCCATGAAGGTCTCGGCAAGGCCCGAGACCTGCAGGTTGACCATCGCGGTGTCGCCGGTCACGTCGACGGTGATGCTGCCGGAACCGGTGGTGCCGTTGAGCTGGCCGAGGGTCGACGAGTAGCTGGCATCAGCGGCCATCGCGGGGGCCCCTGCCATGGCGACGGTGCCGAGTGCGAGGGCGGGTACTGCCAGGAGACGCATCTTCTTGTTCATGGGTGTTCCTCCATAGGACGAATGAAGCGAGCCGGGAGGCGCGCGTGGGGGTAGTTCGGGGTGAGAACCATCACGGATGGGAAAACTGGAAGGAAACTTATCAAAGGCCGAAAGTTCGCCCGCGGTGGAAGCACCCGGAGTGCGGTCGCCGATGCGGGAGAATGATCAGATGCAGTCACTAGGGAGCAATGGGAGGCCTGCGGGCCGGGGTCCGAGCATGCGCATGGGAACGGCCGGGATGGCCGTCATGCTGGTCGTGTTCCTCGTCGCCGTGGTCTTCGCGGCCAACCAGAACGACGTCGTCGGCTGGTTGGTGGTGATCGTCTCCCTCGGCTGGCTCCTTGTGTTCAGCTACGTGGTCTTCAGCCTCCGGGGGGCGGCGCGGAAGGCGACGGCGCGGCTCGAGGCCCAGGGGGTCTTCGGGCCCGGCGGCCAGGGCCCGTCGGGCCAGGGCACGGTCCAGCCCGCAGGGGACAGGACCCGTGACCTCAAGCTCGACCACAGCTTCAAGATCGTCCAGGTGCAGGTAGGGGTGGTCAGGGAGTACCTCGGCACGGACGAGGGCATGGTCGAGCGCGCCCTCGAGACGATCGAGATCACCTCGCACAATGCCCGCTCCATGATGAAGGGGTCGAACGAAGGACCGGTCGAGGGCACCATTGTCGACTGAGCCGCATACCCCGCCGGGTACAGTGGATCGGGTGAGTCCGGTCTCGAATCCCCCTCAGAAACCCTTGCGTGTCGCCTCGGTCAACGTCAACGGGATCCGTGCCGCCTACAAGCGCGGCATGCAGGACTGGCTCGACGGGCGCGACGTCGACATCCTCTGCCTGCAGGAGGTCCGGGCTCCCGACGCCGTGGTCCGCACCCTGCTGGGCGAGGACTGGCACATCCTGCACACCGAGGCCGAGGCCAAGGGGCGCGCCGGGGTGGCCGTCGCCTCGCGTCGGGCGCCGACGGCGACCCGCACGACGATCGGCGATGCGTACTTCGACACGTCCGGCCGCTGGGTGGAAGCCGACTTCGCCGTGGACGGCGGAACCCTGACCGTCGTGAGCGCGTACGTGCACTCCGGCGAGGTGGGCACCCAGAAGCAGGACGACAAGTACCGTTTCCTCGACGCCATGACCGCCCGGTTGCCGCAGTTGCGTGACGGCGCAGACCACGCCGTCGTGATGGGGGATCTCAATGTGGGCCACACCCGGCTCGACATCAGGAACTGGAAGGGCAACCTCAAGAAGGCCGGTTTCCTGCCCGAGGAGCGCGCGTACTTCGACCGTTTCCTCTCGGACGAAAGCGGGTTCGTGGACGTGGCACGTCTGCTCGCGGGCGAGGTGGACGGCCCGTACACCTGGTGGTCCTGGCGCGGGCAGGCGTTCGACAACGACACCGGCTGGCGGATCGACTACCAGCTCGCCACCCCGGCGCTCGCGGGGAGCGCTGTGAGCGCCGTCGTCGACCGGGCGCCGAGCTGGGACACGCGCTTCTCCGACCACGCGCCGCTCGTCGTCGACTACCAGATCTAGAGTCAGGACAGCCTCCATGACACAGCCCACGCCCGCCGCGCACCCGGAACGGCGGCAGCGCATCCTCTCGGGCATGCAGCCCTCTGCGGGGTCGCTGCACCTCGGCAACTACCTTGGTGCCCTCGTGCAGTGGGTACGCCTGCAGGAGACCTACGACGCCGTCTTCTTCATCCCCGACCTGCACGCGATCACAGTGCCGCAGGACGCCAAGGAACTGGCGCACCGCACCCGGCTGACCGCCGCCCAGTACATCGCCGGCGGCGTGGACCCGGACCGGGCGACGCTCTTCGTGCAGTCGCACGTGCCCGAACACGCCCAGCTCGCCTGGGTGCTCAACTGCATCACCGGGTTCGGCGAGGCGTCGCGGATGACGCAGTTCAAGGACAAGGCGTCGAAACAGGGCACGGACGCCGCGAGCGTGGGCCTGTTCACCTACCCGGTCCTCCAGGCCGCGGACATCCTCCTGTACCAGCCCGACGGCGTCCCCGTGGGGGAGGACCAGCGCCAGCACGTGGAGCTCAGCCGCGACCTCGCGCAACGGTTCAACACACGGTTCGGTGAGACCTTCAGGGTGCCGGAGCCCTTCATCCAGAAGGAGTCCGCGAAGATCTACGACCTGCAGAACCCGACGGCGAAGATGTCGAAATCCGCCTCGTCCCCGGCAGGCCTGGTCAACCTCCTCGACGACCCGAAGGTGACCGCCAAGCGCATCCGGTCCGCCGTCACCGACGCGGGGACCGAGATCCGCTTCGACCGGGCCGACAAGCCTGGGATCTCCAACCTCCTCGCCATCTACGCCGGCCTGTCCGGGCGGACCGTCGCGGAGCTCGAGGCCGAGTACGAGGGGCGCATGTACGGCCACCTCAAGGTGGATCTCGCGGAGGTGGTGGTGGAGGCACTCGCCCCGGTCCGCAGCCGGGCGGAGGAACTGCTGTCCGATCCCGCCGAACTCGATCGCCTCCTCGCGAAGGGCGCGGCCAAGGCGCGCGCCCTGGCCGCTCCGACCCTCGCCGCGGTCTACGAGCGGGTCGGTTTCCTCCCCGCCGCGGAGTCCTTCTGACCGATGTGCGCCTCGACGATCCGACCCCGCGGAGCTGCGGACGCCACGTCCACCTCCAGCGTGACCGGTAGTTCCGTGGGGATCACCCTCCCGATCCCCGAGCCCCTCGCCGGGACCCTCGAGTTGTGGCGGGCGTCCTTCGGCGACCCGATGGCGGCCGTCGTGCCGCCGCACATCACCCTCATCACGACGACGCCGGCCACGGACTGGGACCGGACCATCGACCACGTGCGCGCGGTGGCCCGCCACCAGGCCCCGTTCACGGTGCGGCTGCGCGGCACCGGGTCCTTCCGGCCGGTCTCCCCGGTGGTGTACCTCAGGCTGATGGAGGGGTTCGACGAGTGCGTCGACCTCCACGCGCGGCTGCAGGCAGGGCCGCTCGAACGCGAGCTCGACTTCCCCTTCCATCCGCACGTCACCGTGGCGCACGACGTCTCGGACGCCGGCATGGACGCCGCCCTCGAGGAGCTGGGCACGTTCGAGGCCTCCTTCGACGTGCGATCCATGGGACTCTATGAGCACGTGCCGTCGGGGCTCTGGAAGCTGCGGGAGGAGCTGCACTTTGGTCAAGGCGCTGACACCTCCCAGACCGCCCCAGGGTGAACTGCCCTCCCCGGCGGACCTGCCCGGGCTGAACCGCAGGGTCGCCGAGGCTGCCATTCACCTGGGCCGGCTGAAGCGCTCCGGCGCCGGCGGGATGGAACTCCTCGCCGCCCGGGTCGAGCTCCTCCTGTCACGCATCAACACGGTCCGCGCGGTGCGGGTCTTCCAGCTGTACCTCCGGAGGCGCGGCCCGCTGATGGCCGCGGGTCTCGCGTACCGCCTCTTCTTCGCCATCGCGGCGCTGCTCGTGGTCGCGTTCGCCGCCCTGGGCTTCGTCATCGCCGGGAACGAGGACCTGCAGGACACCGCCGTGGACCTGCTCGACCAGGCCGTCCCCGGGCTGATCGACAGGGGGGAGGGGTCCACGGGTCTCGTGACACCCGATGCCCTGTTCGAGGCCACGAGTGGTCTTGGGTGGACCATCGTCATCTCCGCGGGTGTGATGGTGGTGACCGCCCTGGGGTGGATCGGAGGGATGCGCCAGGCCATGCGGGGGATGTTCGGACTGCCCCCCGCGCTCACGCACCCGGTTCTCCTCCGGGTCAGGGACCTCGCCACCCTCGCGCTGCTCGGGGTGGTGATGCTCGTGACGACGGCGCTCGGCGTGATCGCCACGAACACGCTCGGGGCGCTGCTCTCCTTCCTCGACCTGGCAGCGGCGACGCAGGGGCTGACCCAGGCCGGGGGCTTCGCGATCATGATCCTCCTGGACACCTTCGTCGTCGTGGTCCTGCTCCGCTCGTCCTCGGCCATCAGGATGCCGAAGCGGATCCTCCTGCAGGGGGCACTCACCGCCGGCCTCGGCACCTCGGTGCTCCGGTTCTTCTCCACGCAGATCGTCGGGCTCTTCGGCAACAGTGTGGTCCTGCTGTCGGTCGCCGTCGTCGTCGCCCTGTTCGTCTGGTTCTACCTCCTGAGCCAGGTGTACCTGGTCGCGACGGCCTGGTGCGCCGTGGGGGCGGCGGACGCCGCCGCCGAGTCCGCACGCCTGCACCACGCCAAGGCCGGATCGCTGCGGCAGCGCAGCCGGCGCGGGAACCGCACCTAGCCCCCGGGACGCGGAAGAGGCGGCCCGTCGTGACGGACCGCCTCTTCCACGTGCTGCCGGCCGGGGATGCCCGGCGTCGCGGCTCAGATCTTGCGGCTCAGGATCGCCTGCTTGACCTCGGAGATCGCCTTCGTGACCTGGATGCCGCGCGGGCATGCCTCGGAGCAGTTGAAGGTCGTCCGGCAACGCCAGACCCCCTCCTTATCGTTGAGGATCTCCAGGCGCATGTCCCCGGCGTCGTCCCGCGAGTCGAAGATGAACCGGTGGGCGTTGACGATCGCGGCCGGGCCGAAGTACTGGCCGTCGGTCCAGAACACGGGGCACGAGGACGTGCATGCGGCACACAGGATGCACTTGGTGGTGTCGTCGTAGCGCTCGCGTTCCTCGGAGGACTGCAGGCGCTCCTTGCTCGGCTCGTGGCCCTTGCTGACCAGGAACGGCATGATCTCGCGGTACGACTGGAAGAACGGCTCCATGTCCACGATCAGGTCCTTCTCCACGGGGAGGCCCTTGATGGGCTCCACGAGGATGGGCTTGGAGGTGTCCAGGTCCTTCAGCAGCGTCTTGCAGGCGAGTCGGTTGCGCCCGTTGATCCGCATGGCGTCGGAACCGCACACACCGTGCGCGCAGGAGCGGCGGAAGGACACGGAGCCGTCGTGCTCCCACTTCACCTTGTGCAGGGCGTCCAGCACGCGGTCGGTCCCGTACATGGTGAGCTGCCACTCGTCCCAGTGCGCCTCGTCGGACACCTCGGGGTTGTAGCGGCGGACCTTCAGGGTGATGTCGAACGTGGGGATCTCTCCTCCGCCGCCGACGCCGGGCGCGAGCTCGACCTTGGACGCCGGCTCCTTCTCCATCGTTTCGGTGCTCATCAGTACTTACGCTCCATGGGCTGGTATCGGGTGAAGATCACCGGTTTGGTCTCGAGGCGGACCCCACTGGTCTGGACGGCGCTGGGGTCCTTGTAGGCCATGGAGTGGGTCATGAAGTTCTCGTCGTCCCGCTCCGGGAAGTCCTCCCGGAAGTGGCCTCCGCGCGACTCCCTGCGGTGCAGGGCCGCGGCGGTCATGACCTTCGCCATGTCCAGGAGGAACCCGAGCTCCACGGCCTCCAGGAGGTCCAGGTTGAACCGCTTGCCCTTGTCCTGCACCGTGATGCGCGTGTACCGCTCCTCCAGCGTATCGATCACGCGGAGCGCCTCGAGGAGCGTCTCCTCGGTGCGGAACACCTGGACGTTGGCGTCCATGATGTCCTGCAGTTCCTTGCGGATCAGCGCGACGCGCTCCCCGCCCTCCGAGCTGCGCGCCCGGTTCAGGAGTTCCTCGGTCTCGGCCGTGGGGTTCTCCGGGATGTCGACGAAATCGGCGGTGAGGGCGTACTCGGCGGCGGCGAGCCCGGCCCGCTTGCCGAACACGTTGATGTCGAGCAGCGAGTTGGTGCCGAGGCGGTTCGAACCGTGGACGGAGACGCAGGCGACCTCGCCGGCGGCGTACAGGCCGGGGACCACGGTGTCGTTGTCCGCGAGGACCTCCGCCTTGACGTTCGTCGGGATGCCGCCCATGGCGTAGTGGGCGGTCGGGAAGACCGGCACCGGCTCCGTGTAGGGCTCCACGCCCAGGTAGGTGCGGGCGAACTCGGTGATGTCGGGCAGCTTCGCATCGATGTGCGCCGGCTCCAGGTGCGTCAGGTCGAGGAGGACGTAGTCCTTGTTCGGCCCGGCGCCGCGGCCTTCCCGGACCTCGTTCGCCATGGACCGCGCCACGATGTCACGCGGCGCGAGGTCCTTGATGGTGGGCGCGTAGCGTTCCATGAAGCGCTCGCCCTCCGAGTTGCGGAGGATGGCGCCCTCGCCGCGGGCCGCCTCGGACAGGAGAATGCCGAGGCCTGCGAGACCGGTCGGGTGGAACTGAAAGAACTCCATGTCCTCGAGGGGGATGCCGCGGCGGAACGCGATGCCCATGCCGTCCCCGGTCAGGGTGTGGGCGTTCGAGGTGGTCTTGTAGACCTTGCCGACGCCGCCCGAGGCGAACACGACGGACTTCGCCTGGAAGATGTGCAGTTCGCCCGACGCGAGATCGTAGGAGACGACGCCAGCGACGCGCTTCTCGATGCGCGTCACGCCGTCCACCGTGACCTCCTGGTCGACCATCAGGAGGTCCAGGACGTAGTACTCGTTGTAGAACTCGACGTTGTGCTTGACGCAGTTCTGGTAGAGCGTCTGGAGGATCATGTGCCCGGTGCGGTCGGCCGCGTAGCAGGACCGCCGGACGGGCGCCTTGCCGTGGTCGCGCGTGTGGCCGCCGAAGCGCCTCTGGTCGATGCGGCCCTCGGGCGTGCGGTTGAACGGAAGGCCCATCTTCTCCAGGTCGAGGACCGCCTCGATGGCTTCCTTCGCCATGACCTCGGCGGCGTCCTGGTCGACGAGGTAGTCACCGCCCTTGACGGTGTCGAACGTGTGCCACTCCCAGTTGTCCTCTTCGACGTTGGCGAGGGCCGCACACATGCCGCCCTGCGCGGCTCCGGTGTGCGAGCGGGTGGGGTACAGCTTCGTCAGGACGGCGGTGCGGACCCGCTGGCCGGACTCGATGGCCGCGCGCATTCCCGCGCCGCCTGCTCCGACGATGACGACGTCGTACTTGTGGACCTGCATGCTGGTCGCTCTTTCTGTTGAAACCGTTGTGGGTGCATGAGTGCGCCCGGAGGCCGTCATGCGGGAACTGCCGGTCTGCGGCAGGGACTACGGGGCGGGGCAGTAATCCGCGACGTGGGGTACCCCGTTGATCACGGGGCAGGGGTCGAAGGTGAAGATCACGAGCGTGCCGAGGACCACGATGACCACGGTGGACGTGTAGAGGACACCCTTCAGCCACATGCGCGTGCTGTTCTTCTCGGCATAGTCGTTGATGATCACCCGGATGCCGTTGGTCCCGTGCAGCATGGCCAGCCACAGCATCGTCAGGTCCCAGATCTGCCAGACGGGACTCGCCCACTTCCCGGCGACGAAACCGAAGTCGATACCGCTGATGCCGTCGCCCGCGACGAGGTTCACGTAGAGGTGCACGAAGATCAGCACCACCAGGACCGCCCCCGAGATGCGCATGAACAGCCAGGCGATCATCTCGAAATTGCCGCGCGAGCCGGAGGTACGGGAGTAGCCCGGGGACACCCGGCCGGAGCGGGGGCTTTCAATGGTTGGCGTAGCCATGGGGTACTAACCTCCGAAGACGTGCGAGAGATGGCGGATCGAGAAGGCGATCATGACGACCGCCCAGAGGCCGACGACGCTCCAGAGCATCTGGCGGTGGTACTTGGGACCCTTCTTCCAGAAGTCCACGAGGATCACGCGGATGCCGTTGAAGGCGTGGAAGACGATCGCGGCGACGAGTCCGAGCTCTCCGAGACCCATGATCGGGTTCTTGTAGGAGGCGATGACGGCGTCGTACGCCTCGGGGGAGACCCGCACGAGCGAGGTGTCCAGGACGTGCACGAGGAGGAAGAAGAAAATCACGACCCCGGTGATGCGGTGGGCCACCCAGGACCATTGGCCTTCCCGGCCACGGTAGAGGGTGCCCGTTGGTGACAGTGTCTTCGGCATTGAATTGACCTCCCTGCATCGCGAGGGCGTTAGCGCGATATACGCAGGGATTACGCCGGTGCGACAGCACTCTTCAGATAAGAATAATCTAGGTGGGTGACAATCCCGGTTCAATGTAGGACCCCCTTCCCTGTGACGTTGTTAACACCGGCGACGCCGCGACGTCGGCACCGGTAGCGGCGTTCCCGCGGGAAGGGCGCGGTCGGGCAGGCGTCGGTTACCGTGGAACGGATGAGTACCGAGAGGGCGGCTGCCCACACCCCTGAGACCGATCGCGTCGAGGACACGCTCGCGCGCTTCCACGGCGTGATCCCCGCGGGAGGCACGGGCACGCGCCTGTGGCCGCTCTCGCGGGCGGCCGCACCCAAGTTCCTGCACGACCTCACCGGTTCCGGCAGTACCCTGATCCGCGCCACGTACGACCGCCTGCGCCCGCTCTGCGACGGGCGGATCATGGTGGTCACCGGCATCGTCCACCGGCGCGCGGTGCTCGCCCAGCTCCCCGAGATCGAGGACCTGAACCTCGTCCTCGAGTCGGAGCCCAAGGATTCCGGGGCCGCGATCGGGCTCGCCGCCGCCATCCTGCACCGGAGGGACCCGCGGATCATCATGGGGTCGTTCGCCGCCGACCAGGTGATCGCCCCGGTCGACGTCTTCCAGGACGCGGTCCGCGAGGCCATCCACACGGCCGCCCGCGGCTACATCGTCACCATCGGCATCAAGCCGACCCACGCCTCTACCGGCTTCGGGTACATCCGCGCCGGGGAGCCCCTGGCCGTGGACGGGGCGCCGAGCGCGCACGCCGTCATCGAATTCGTGGAGAAGCCCTCGCAGGACGTCGCCCACGGCTACATCGAGAGCGGCAACTACTCCTGGAACGCCGGCATGTTCGTCGCGCCGGTGGACCTCATGCTCAAGCACCTGTCCGCCAACGAGCCCGAGCTCTACGCCGGCCTGACCGAGATCGCGGAGGCGTGGGACACCCCCCGCCGCGTCGAGGTGGCCCGCCGTGTCTGGCCGACGCTGCCGAAGATCGCCATCGACTACGCCGTCGCCGAGCCCGCCGCCGCCGCGGGCGACGTCGCCATGATCCCCGGCGAGTTCAGCTGGGACGACGTGGGCGACTTCGCGGCCATCGGCCGGCTCAACCCGGCCGAGGAGAACAGCGAACTCACGGTGATGGGGGAGGGAGCGCGCGTCTTCTCCGAGAACGCCTCGGGCATCGTCGTCTCGGACACCAAGCGGGTGATCGCGCTCATCGGGATCGACGACGTCGTCATCGTGGACACCCCCGACGCGCTGCTCGTCACCACCAAGGAGCACGCCCAGGAGGTCAAGACCGCGGTCGAGAGACTCCGCGCCAGTGGCGACACCGACGTGCTCTAGGTGTACTGGGCTGGGACGTTGTTGACGCGGGGGTCTTGAAATGGAGGAGGACCTCCGGGCTAAGTGGAGCTGTCTAGTTCCCACACTTCGTGCTCGGAGGTCCTCGTGTCTCACGTTAACGCCCGCCT
>NZ_JBPKBO010000001.1:0-85918 GCF_051172775.1 Arthrobacter sp. Ld5 | reverse complement strand
AGCGCCCCGTGCCCCGGGAGATCCCCCGCCCGGAGTACGTGGGCCGCAAGGCGCCCGCCCCGTTCACGGGTTCGGAGGTGAAGACCCCGGAGACGATCGAGAAGATCCGCGTGGCCGGCAGGATCGCGGCGCAGGCCATCGTCGAGGTCGGCAACCACGCCAGACCCGGCGTGACCACCGACCACCTGGACAGGATCGGCCACGAGTTCCTGCTCGACCACGGCGCCTACCCCTCGACCCTCGGCTACCGGGGCTTCCCCAAATCGCTGTGCTCGTCGCTCAACGAGGTCATCTGTCACGGCATCCCGGACTCCACGGTGATCGAGGACGGCGACATCCTGAACATCGACATCACCGCCTACAAGGACGGCGTCCACGGCGACACGAACCACACCTTCTGCATCGGCGACGTCGACGAGGAATCCCGCCTGCTGGTCGAGCGCACCGAGGAGTCCCTCAACCGTGCCATCCGCGCCGTCGCCCCGGGCCGGGAGATCAACGTCATCGGCCGCACCATCGAGTCCTACGCGAAGCGCTTCGGTTATGGTGTTGTCCGTGACTTCACCGGGCACGGCGTGGGCGAGGCCTTCCACACCGGGCTGATCATCCCGCACTACGACGCCGCCCCGGCGTACAACCGCGTGATCGAGCCGGGCATGGTGTTCACGATCGAACCGATGCTCACGCTCGGGACCATCGACTGGACCATGTGGGCGGATGACTGGACCGTCGTGACGAAGGACCGGAAGAGGACGGCGCAGTTCGAGCACACCCTGCTCGTCACCGACCGCGGCGCCGAGGTCCTGACCCTCCCGTAGCACCGCCCCCGCAGCCCACCCGGTGCGCTGCACCACGACCATGTCCGGCCGACGCCGGACGACGCCCCCACCCGTCAAGAGAGAATCATGGCCAAGGACACCGACAAGAAGAAATCGAAGAAGCTCCCCGCCACGGTCATCGGCGTGGACATCGGCGGCACGGGCATCAAGGGCGGCATCGTCGACCTCGAGAAGGGCGTGATCGTCGGCGAACGGTTCCGGGTCCCGACCCCGAAGCCGTCGACGCCCCGGGCCGTCGCGGAAGTGGTCGCCCAGATCGTTACGGAGCTCTCCTCGCGGCCCGAAGGCCCCGGCCCGGACGTCCCGGTCGGTGTCACCTTCCCCGCCATCATCCAGCACGGCATCGCCCGGTCCGCGGCCAACGTGGACAAGAGCTGGGTCGACACCGACGTCGACGGCCTGTTCAGCGAGGTCCTCGGCCGGGAGGTGCACGTGATCAACGACGCCGACGCCGCCGGTCTCGCCGAGGTCCGCTACGGCGCCGGCAAGGGCAGGAGGGGCACGGTCCTCGTGATCACCCTCGGCACGGGCATCGGTTCGGCGTTCATCTTCGACGGCAAGCTCGTGCCGAACGCGGAGCTCGGCCACCTCGAGATCGACGGCCACGACGCGGAGACGAAGGCGTCCGCCGTCGCCCGCGAGCGGGACGGCATCGACTGGGACGAGTACGCCGTCCGCCTCCAGCGCTACTTCTCGCACGTCGAGTTCCTCTTCTCCCCCGAGCTGTTCATCGTGGGCGGGGGGATCTCGAAGCGGAGCAGCGAGTACCTGCCGTCGCTGGAGCTGCGCACCCCGATCATCCCGGCGCAGCTGAAGAACCACGCCGGGATCGTGGGCGGGGCGCTGCAGGCCGCCCTGCTCTCCGGCACGAAGGACTGACGCCGGGACGGCCCCCGACACGCAGAAGCCCGGTACGGATCCGATCCGTACCGGGCTTCTGCCATCCGGGGATGGAACCGGTGGTGGCGTCGGCTTCCCCTCCGCAGCCACCACCGGGGTCTGGTCGGACGCTAGTGCGCCGTCAGGGGCCGCTGCAGTCCGTCGGGGACGCGCCGGCCGTTGTCCTCGTTCTGCCGGCGCAGGGTCCCGATGGCCTCCTCGAAGTCCTCGAGGGACTCGAAGCCCTGGTACACGCTGGCGAACCGCAGGTAGGCGATCTGGTCGAGCTTCCGGAGCGGTCCGAGGATCGCGAGTCCCACCTCGTGCGCGTCGATCTCGGCGACGCCGCTGGCGCGGACGTTCTCCTCGACCTCCTGGGCGAGCAGGGCGAGATCGTCCTCGGTGACCGGGCGGCCCTGGCAGGCCTTGCGGACACCGTTGATGATCTTGGACCGGCTGAACGGTTCGCCGGCTCCGGACCGCTTGATCACGCTGAGGCTGGTCGTCTCCACGGTGCTGAAGCGGCGGCCGCACTCCGGGCACTGCCGACGGCGACGGATCGCGGAGCCGTCATCGGCGAGGCGGCTGTCGACGACGCGGGAATCGGCGTTGCGGCAGTACGGACAGTACATGGGTCCCCTCCCGCTCCGTGGGCCGTTCCAACAACGCGCCGGGACCAGTTTAGGACTACATGTAGTGAAACAACAACACTGTAATTACCAGATGTAGTGGCGGCGCGGTTGCAGGCGGGTCAGGACGCGCCGGCCCCGAAGCGGGCCGCGACGGCCTCCCCGTGCGCGGGGAGGTTCTCCGCCTCCGCCAGGGAGAGGATCGAGGATGCGACCTCGTGCAGCGCGTCGCGGTCGTAGTGCACGAGCTGGACGGCGCGCAGGAACGTGGTCACGTTGAGGCCGGAGGCGAACGTCGCCGTGCCGCTGGTGGGCAGGACGTGGTTGGAACCCGCGCAGTAGTCCCCGAGGCTGACCGGGCTGTAGGCGCCGACGAAGACGGCACCCGCGTTGCGGATGCGTCCCGCCACCGCCGCCGCGTCGGCGGTCTGGATCTCGAGGTGCTCCGCGGCGTAGGCGTCGCACACGGCGATCCCGTGCTCGACGTCGTCGACCAGGATCACGCCGGACTGCGGACCGGACAGGGCGGTCCGCACCCGGTCCGCGTGCCGTGTCCTCGCGGCGCGGGCACCGAGGGCGTCGACGACGGCGGCCGCGAGCTCCTCCGAGTCCGTCACGAGGACGGACGCCGCCTGCGGATCGTGTTCCGCCTGGCTCACGAGGTCCGCGGCGACGAGGTCGGGGTCGGCCGTCGCGTCCGCGAGGACGGCGATCTCGGTGGTGCCGGCCTCCGAGTCGATGCCCACCTGACCGCGGAGCAGGCGCTTGGCCGTGGCCACGAAGACGTTGCCGGGTCCCGTGACGACGTCGACGGGATCGATGTCCCGGCCGGCCCCGGTGTCGTCCCGGACCCCGAAGGCGAGGGCCGCGACGGCCTGGGCCCCGCCCATCGCGTACACCTCGGTGACGCCGAGCATGGCGGCGGCGGCGAGGATCACGGGGTGCGGCCAGCCGCCGAACTCCTTCTGCGGCGGCGAGGTGAGGGCGATCGACCGGACGCCGGCGGCCTGGGCGGGCACCACGTTCATGACCACGGAGGACGGGTAGACGGCGAGTCCGCCGGGCACATAGAGGCCCACGCGGTCCACGGGGATCCACTTGTGCGTCAGGTGCGCCCCGGGCGCCACCTGCACCTCGACGTCGTCCGGCACCTGCGCGTCGGCGAAGAGGCGCGCACGGCGGATGGCCTCCTCGAGTGCCGCCCGGACGCCGTCGTCCAGGTGCGCGAGGGCGTCCTCGATGACCGCGGCCGGCACCCGCGGGTGCTCCTGCTCGACGCCGTCGAAGCGCAGGGCGAGCTCGCGGAGCGTGTCGAGGCCCCGGTCACGGACGTCGTCGATGATGGCCTGCACGGCGGCCTCCGAGGACCGGGCGTCCGCGGCGGCGCGCGGCATCTCGTTCTTCAGGTCACCCGGTGTCAGGGTGCGGCCCCGCAGGTCGATGGTGCGGAAGCCGACGGTCGGGGAGGTGCTGGACGGGAGATTCACCCTGAGAGTCTATCGGGAGCGCCGACGGCGGGGTCACCGCGCCGGAGGAGGGTGCGGGCGGGGGCTCCGGTGTCAGGTCCGCCGGCGGGCGAGGCCGATGAGGGCGGTGGCGAAGACGATGACGGCGGCGGCGGCCGGCCAGATCGCCAGCGCGCCGTAGGAGTGCAGCAGGAAGTCGGATCCGGGCAGGCCGTCGCGCCCGTGTGGTCCGAGGAGGAGGGCGAGGCCCTCACCGACGCCGAGGGCGAGGAGTGACCCGAGGGCGGACCCTCCAATGGCGGCGAGGACGCGCGCCGTCGGGGCGGGCAGGGCGAGCCTGAGGGCCACCACGGTGCCGACGGCGATCCCGGCGGCAAGCCCGAGGCCGGCGAAGGTGAGATCGCGGAGCAGCCACTGGTCGGCGGAGGTCGGATCACCGAACAGGCGTCCCGTCGGGGCGAGCAGCCACCAGGCGGCGCCGAGCACGGCGCCGAGGAGGATCGTGGACCCGAGCCACCAGAAGACGCCCGCGGGCGGCACCGACCGCCGGTCCTCGGCCTCGGCGTAGACGGGAGGCGGATAGGTGGCCGATCCGGTGGCCGGTTGCTTGCTGGCGCGCATGACTTCTACATTAACAAACCCGTCCGCGTCCGGGACGCGCACCTAGGGTTGGGAGTCCAACGCCGTCGAACCCCGGAGGAACCACGTGAGCAACCCAGGCATCGCAGCGCACGCCACACCGCCCCCCGGCGGCCTCGCGGAGCCGTTCCGCGAGGTCTTCCGTCGCCACGCGGCCGGCGTCTGCATCCTCACCGCCATGTACGACGGCGTCCCCTACGGCTTCACGGCGACCTCCGTGGCGTCGCTGTCCGCCGACCCGCCGCGCTTCTCGTTCAACATGGCGCGGTCCTCGTCCTCCTGGCCGGCGGTCGCGAACACGAACTTCGTGGGCGTCCACATGCTCAGCACGGAGAACGAGGGCCTGGCGAACCGCTTCGCGCGGACGAAGGACCGGTTCACGGGCGACCACTGGGAGCCGGGACCGGAGGGCGTCCCGATCCTCCGGGACGTCGCCGGCTGGCTCGTGGGGCGCATCAGCATGCGCCTGTCCTTCGAGAACAACGCGGTGGTGGTCGCGGAGGTGGTCTCCGGGAGCATCGGCCCCGACGGCGCCCCCCTGCTCTACCACGGCGGCAGCTACGGGACGCCGACGGCCACCGACTACGTCATCTGACGTCCCGGTCCGGCGGAACGGGGCCCGACCCCGGACGGCGCGGGGCGCGCCCGGTCAGGCGTCGAGGCAGGCGGGCCCGAGTAGCACCTTGAGGTCGCCGAAGAGCCCCGGCGTCGGGTTGACGCGCAGGTCCACGCCCAGCTTCATGACCTCGACCTTGCGTGACCCGTTGAGCCGGATCAGCACCTCGCTGGTCCCGGGGTGCGTCCGCAGCACGTCGCCGAGCGCCGTGACGGCGGTCTCGGTCGCCTTGTGCTGCAGCATGGAGATCACCACCGGCCCCGAATGCCCCTCACTGAGGTCCGGCACGGTCAGTTCCTGCGCGTTGAGCATCACGGCGCCGTCGTCACGGCGTTGCAGGCGGCCGCGCACGACGACGATCAGGTCCTCCGCGAGGACCCCCGAGATCGGCCCGTACACCTGCCCGAAGAACATGACCTCCATGGACCCGGCCAGGTCCTCGACCTCCGCCCGGGCGTAGGCGTTGCCGCTGTTCTTGGCGATCCGGCGCTGGAGCGAGGTGATCATGCCCGCGATGGTGACGATCGCCCCGTCCGCGGGTCCCTCCTCGCTGATGATCGAGGGGATCGAGGAATCGGCGTGCTGGCTGAGGATGCCCTCCAGCCCCTGGAGGGGGTGGTCGGAGACGTACAGGCCGAGCATGTCCCGTTCGAAGGACAGCTTGTCCTTCTTGTCCCACTCGGGCAGGTCCGGCACCTCGACGGACAGGCCGCCCACGGCGCCCCCGGCGTCGTCGAACGCACTGAAGAGGTCGAACTGGTTCGCCGCCTCGTTGCGCTTGAGTACGATCACGGAGTCCACGGCCTCCTCGTGGATCATCGCGAGGGCCCGCCGGGGATGCCGGAGGGAGTCGAAGGCACCGGCCTTGATCAGCGATTCGATGGTGCGCTTGTTGCACACGACGGCGGGCACCTTCTGCAGGAAGTCGCTGAACGAGGTGAAGGCGCCCTTCTCCTCACGGGCCCCCACCATCGCACCGACGACGTTCGCGCCGACGTTGCGGATGGCGCCCATGCCGAAGCGGATGTCCTTGCCGACCGGGGTGAAGTTCACGCTCGACTCGTTGACGTCCGGCGGCAGGACCGTGATGCCCATGCGGCGGCACTCGTTGAGGTAGATCGCCAGCTTGTCCTTGTCGTCGCCGACGCTGGTGAGCAGGGCCGCCATGTACTCGGCGGGATAGTGGGCCTTGAGGTACGCCGTCCAGTAGGACACGAGACCGTACGCGGCGGTGTGCGCCTTGTTGAAGGCGTAGTCGGAGAACGATTCGAGGACGATCCACAGCTTGTCCATCGCGGCCTGCGAGTAGCCGTTGGCCTTCATGCCCGCGAAGAAGTCGGCCTGCTGCTTGTCCAGCTCGGACTTCTTCTTCTTGCCCATGGCGCGGCGGAGCATGTCCGCCTGGCCGAGCGTGAAGTTCGCCAGCTTCTGGGCGGCGCTCATCACCTGCTCCTGGTACACGATGAGGCCGTACGTGCCGCCGAGGATCTCCTCGAGCGGCCCTTCGAGCTCGGGGTGGATCGGCTCGATGTCCTGCAGGCCGTTCTTCCGCAGGGCGTAGTTCGTGTGCGAGTTCACGCCCATCGGGCCGGGCCGGTACAGCGCCAGGACGGCGGAGATGTCCTCGAAGTTGTCAGGGCGCATGAGCTTCAGCAGCGACCGCATGGGTCCGCCGTCGAGCTGGAACACGCCGAGGGTGTCGCCGCGGGCCAGGAGTTCGTAGGACTCCTTGTCGTCGAGCTCGAGGTCCTCGAGGACGAGGTCGGTGTCCTTGTTGGCCTTGATGTTCTCGACGGCGTCCGTGATGATCGTCAGGTTCCTCAGGCCGAGGAAGTCCATCTTGATCAGCCCGAGCCCCTCGCACGTGGGGTAGTCGAACTGCGTGATGATCTGGCCGTCCTGCTCCCGGCGCATGATCGGGATGATGTCGATCAGGGGATCGGAGGACATGATGACGCCGGCGGCGTGCACGCCCCACTGGCGCTTCAGCCCCTCGAGGCCCAGGGCCGTCTCGAACACCTTCTCGGAGTCGGCGTCGGTCTTCAGGAGTTCGCGCAGCTCCTCCGCCTCGGAGTAGCGCTTGGCGTTCTTGTTGTGCACGTCGGCGAGGGCGAGGCCCTTGCCCATCACGTCCGGCGGCATGGCCTTGGTGAGCCGCTCCCCCGTGGAGAACGGGTAGCCCATCACGCGGGAGGAGTCCTTGAGCGCCTGCTTGGCCTTGATGGTGCCGTAGGTGACGATCATGGCCACGCGCTCGTCGCCGTACTTCTCGGTCACGTACCGGATGACCTCGGCGCGGCGCCGGTCATCGAAGTCGACGTCGAAGTCGGGCATGGAGACGCGTTCGGGGTTGAGGAAGCGCTCGAAGATCAGGCCGTGCTTAAGGGGGTCGAGGTCGGTGATGCGCATCGCGTACGCCACCATCGACCCGGCGCCCGAGCCGCGGCCCGGCCCGACCCTGATCCCGTTGTTCTTCGCCCAGTTGATGAAGTCGGCGACGACGAGGAAGTAGCCGGGGAAGCCCATCTGCGTGATGACGCCGACCTCGAACTCCGCCTGCTTGCGGACGTCGTCCGGGATCCCGGCGGGGTACCGGTACTGCAGGCCGGTCTCGACCTCCTTGACGAACCAGGACTGCTCGTTCTCGCCCTCCGGCACGGGGAACCGGGGCATGTAGTTGGCCTTGGTGTTGAACTCGACGTCGCAGCGCTCGGCGATGAGCAGCGTGTTGTCGCAGGCCTCGGGATAGTCGCGGAAGATCGCACGCATCTCGGCGGGCGACTTCAGGTAGAACTCGTCGGCGTCGAACTTGAAGCGCTTGGGGTCCGCGAGCGTTGATCCGGACTGGACGCACAGCAGGGCCGAGTGGGCCTTGGAGTCCTCGGCGTGGGTGTAGTGCAGGTCGTTGGTGGCCACGAGCGGGAGGCCGAGCTCGTGCGCCAGCTTGATGAGGTCGGCCTTGACGTTCCGCTCGATGTCGAGCCCGTGGTCCATCAGCTCGCAGAAGTAGTTCTCCGCCCCGAAGATGTCGCGGAAGTCGGACGCCGCCTGCTTGGCCTCGTTGTACAGGCCGAGCCGGAGTTTCGTCTGGACCTCGCCGGACGGGCAGCCGGTCGTCCCGATCAGGCCCTTCCCGTAGGTCTGGAGGAGGTCCCGGTCCATGCGGGGCTTGTAGAGGTAGCCCTCGAGGGAGGCGAGGGAGGACATGCGGAAGAGGTTGTGCATGCCCTCGGTCGTCTCGGACCACAGGGTCATGTGGGTGTAGGCGCCCGCGCCGGAGACGTCGTCGCGTCCGCCGCCGCCCCACTGCACGCGGGTGCGGTCGTTCCGTGCGGTCCCCGGCGTGAGGTAGGCCTCGACGCCGATGATGGGCTTGATGCCCGCGCTCGTGGCCTTGCTCCAGAAGTCGAAGGCGCCGAACACGAACCCGTGGTCCGTCGTGGCGAGGGCCTTCATGCCGAGTTCCTCGGTGTGGCTGAAGAGGTCCGTCAGCCGGGCGGCGCCGTCGAGCATCGAGTACTCGGTGTGGTTGTGGAGATGGACGAACGAATCTGTCGATGCAGGAGTAGCCACCCCACGAGTCTAGTGCTCCCCCGCCCCGCGACGGACGCCGGGGCGTGTCGCCCGGGGTCCGCCCGGCGTGTCAGACCAGGCCGTCGGACAGGGCCGTCAGGGCGTAGGCCAGATCCACCGGGTACGGGCTGGTGGCGGTGACCGGCTCGCCCGTGCGCGGGTGGGCGAAGCCCAGGCGGTGGGCGTGGAGCCACTGCCGGGTCAGGCCGAGCTCGGCGGCCAGGCGCGGGTCCGCGCCGTAGGTGAGGTCACCCGCGCAGGGATGCCGGAGGGCGGAGAAATGGACGCGGATCTGGTGGGTCCGGCCGGTCTCGAGGTGCACCTCCACGAGGCTCGCCCGCCCGAAGGCCTCGAGCACCTCGTAGTGCGTCACGGAGTCCCGGCCGCCCTCCATGACCGCGAACCGCCATTCGTGGTGCGGGTGACGGCCGATCGGCGCGTCGATGGTGCCCTTGAGCGGCTCCGGCAGTCCCTGGACGACGGCGTGGTACACCTTGTCCACGGTGCGCTCCTTGAAGGCACGCTTCAGGGCCGTGTAGGCGGGTTCGGTCTTGGCGACCACCATTGCACCCGAGGTCCCGACATCGAGCCGGTGCACGATCCCGACGCGTTCCGGCGCTCCCGACGTCGAGATGCGGTACCCGGCCGCCGCGAGGGCGCCCACGACCGTCGGTCCCACCCAGCCCGGCGACGGGTGGGCGGCGACGCCCACGGGTTTGTCGACCACGACGAAGTCCTCGTCGTCGAGCAGGATCCCCATGCCGTCGACCGCCTCCGGGATGACACGGTGCCTGTCCTCGGGGTCCGGCAGGTCGACGTCGATGCTGTCGCCGGCGTGGACGCGGTCCGACTTGCCCAGCGGCGCACCTCCGCGCAGCACCCGCCCGTCCGCGCACCACTGGGCGACGGCGGAGCGGGAGGCGTCCAGCAGGCGCGCGAGCGCGGCGTCCGCCCGGTTGCCGGCCTCCGCTGCCGGTACGACCAGCTCCCGGCGGTCCCCCGTCATGACCGTCCCGATCCGTCGCCGGTTCCGTCGGGTGGGACTGCCGGCCCGTCGTCCGTGCGGCGACCGTCCAGTCCGATGCCCCGCAGGGTCAGGATGCAGATGAGCACCACGCCGCTGACCACCGCCGAATCGGCGATGTTGAAGATGGCGAAGTTCGGGAGGGCGATGAAGTCCACCACGTGGCCCTGGCCGAACGAGGGTTCCCGCAGGAGGCGGTCCGTCAGGTTGCCCAGGGCTCCCCCGAGGACGAGGCCGAGGGCCACGGACCACCCGAGGGAGGCCACCTTCCTCACCTGCAGGACGAGGGCCGTGGACACCACGACCATGATGATCGTGAAGACCCAGGTGTAGTCGGTCCCGATCGAGAACGCGGCCCCCGGGTTGCGGAAGAAGCGCCAGCTGAGCAGGGGCGGGAGGACCGGCGTGATCTGCCCCTCGGTCATCGTGGAGACGACCCACCACTTGGTGAGCTGGTCGGCCACGTAGGCGATCAGCGCACACGCGATCATCAGGAGCCCGTAGCGCGCCGGGACGCGGCGCCCTGCTCCAGTCCCGGCTCCCGTCCCGCCGCCCGGGCCGGTGTCCGCTGCCGCCGACGGGTCGCCGTCGGGATCGGGGGTGGTGTCGGCGGGCTGCTGCTCGTTCACGGTCCATCCAAGAGGTTCGGTGCTGCGTGGGTGTGTCACCAGGATCCCGGGGGGCCCGCACGGGCCCCGCGAACGGTCCTGACGCCGGAAGGGCCGGCTCCCGGGAGCGTGCCCCCGGCCACCGGCCCTTCCACTGCTGCCCCGACGCGGGTCGGGGCGGGCCGCCTCGCTAGGAGGCGGACTCGGTCGCGAGGGAGTCGCGGGCATCGAGGTCGCGGAGCTGACCCTCGATGTAGGCCTTGAGGCGTGCACGGTAGTCGCGCTCGAAACCGCGGAGCTGCTCGACCTTGCGCTCGAGCACCGTCTTCTGCTCCTCGAGGTCCCCGAGGGTCTTCCGGCTCTTCTCCTCGGCTTCGTCGACGAGGCCCGTGGCCTCGAGCTGTGCCTCGGCGATGATCTTGTCGCGCTGCTCCACGCCCGCGTTCACGTACTCGTCGTGCAGGCGCTGCGCCATGGCGAGGACGCCCGCAGCCGATTCGGCCGAGGTGACGGGGGCCGCGGAGGCCGGGGTGTCAGGGATCGCCGCGGGGCTGGCCTCGTCGTCGGCCTGGACCGCCGGGGCGGCCGCCGTCTCGTCGGTCGCGGGCTCGGTGTGCGTGCTCGCGGCGACGGGCGCGGGGATGGCCGTGGCCTGGGCGGCGTCCGAGGGGCCGTCCCCGAGCCGGCGGCGCAGTTCCTCGTTCTCGGAGTTCAGGCGGCGGAGCTCGACGACGATCTCGTCGAGGAAGTCGTCGACCTCGTCCTGGTCGTAGCCCTCGCGGAACTTCGTCGGCTGGAACCTCTTGTTGACAACGTCTTCTGGCGTCAGAGCCATGGGGTCACCTCATACTGATAGAAGCCGGCCCGCCGGCTGGCGGTTCTGGCTGCGGTACCGGATTGCGGACGTGGGCCGCGGGGCTCACGTCGGATTGAGCATCAGCGTATATCTTCCCCGGTGTCATTGCCGAACATGCACGGGCGCTAGCGCGCGAGACCCGCCGACACGGACATGAGGATCAGCACGACGACGAACAGCACCAGGAAGGCGAGATCGAGCTGGACCGAGCCCAGGCGGAGGGGCGGGATGAAGCGGCGCAGGGCCTTGATGGGGGGATCCGTCACCGAGTAGATGCCCGATGCCAGCACCAGCGCGGACTTCTGGGGGCGCCAGTCGCGGGCGAAACCCTGAACGGCGTCATAGATGATGCGCAGGATCAGGGCGAGCTGGAAGAGCATCAGTACCAGGTAGATCAGGGCGAATACCAGACTCACAGAGCAGTTTCAGTCCTTCGGGCCTCGGAGGGTCGTGCGCGACCGGGGGGCCGCAGCTCAGCTCTGGTTGAAGAAGCTGGTCTGTCCTTCGCTTGCCTTCAGGTCCTCGCCGAGAACTTCAATATACGACGGCGAGAGCAGGAACACCTTATTCGTGACCCTTTCGATGCTGCCGTGCAGACCGAAGACGAGGCCCGCCGAGAAGTCCACCAGGCGCTTGGCGTCGGCCTCACCCATGTCGGTGACGTTCATGATCACGGGGATGCCGTCGCGGAAGCTCTCGCCGATGAGCTTCGCGTCGTTGTAGGAGCGGGGGTGGATCGTGGTGATCTGGCGCAGGGCGGCGGCGTCCTCACGGGACGAGGGTGCGCGCTTGATGGGCGTGACCGGCGCCCGGTATTCCTCGGCCGGGGCCACGCGCACTGCGGCCGGTGCCGGCTCGAGGTGACGCTCGTCGCGATCGTAATCCACCGTGTAGTCCTCGTTCCTGCTCTGCGCGCTTTTCGCTTCGGGCTCGTAGTGCTCGTCACCGTCGGCGAGCCCAAGGTAGATCATCGTCTTGCGCAGTGCGCCGGCCATGGTGACTCCTGTTCTGAGAGTGGATCGGTGGGTCCGCGGCCGTTGCACGGGCCACCGACCCGGTGCCCGTCGTACCGCCGTTCCAGCGTCGACGCTACCCCACGGCGGGACGCGGACCGAGAACATCGGACCCGATCCTGAGGTGTGTCGCTCCGGCGGCGACGGCCTCCTCCAGGTCTCCGCTCATTCCCGCGGAGATGGCGGCGGCGGCGGGGTCGACGGCGCGCACTGCGGCGGAGACGTGCAGGAGCCGTTCGAACGCTTCGGCCGGGGAGGCGCCGAGCGGTGCCACGGCCATCACTCCCGCGAGCCTCAGGCCCTCCGTGGCGGCGCAGGCCTCGGCGAGGGCCGGCACGTCTGCGGGAAGCGCCCCTCCCCTGCCCGACCGCGCCTGCGCGGGGTCGGCCCCCGCATCGAGGGTGACCTGGAGGAAGCAGCGAAGGTCCTCCCGTGGGCCCAGCCCCGCCCCGGCCCGGCGCTCCTGCTCCACCCCGACGGCCTTGCCGAGGGCCGTGACGAGCGGGAGGCGGTCGACGGAGTGCACACTGTGGGCGTAGCGGACCACCGACCGCGCCTTGTTCGTCTGCAGTTGCCCGATGAAGTGCCAGTTCAGCCCGAGATCCTGGAGGTCGGCGGCCTTCGCGGCGGCCTCCTGGTCGCGGTTCTCGCCGACGTCGGTGACACCGAGCCCGGCGAGGGTCCGCACGTCGGAGGCGGGGAAGTACTTGGTGACGACGATCAGCTCCGGTTCGCCGCGTCCGGCCGTCCCCGCGGCGGAGGAGATGCGCGCCCGGACGGCCCGCAGGCGGCCCTCGAGCTCGCGGGCACGGGCGGGATCGGGCTGCCCGCCCGCCGTCACGTCCGCCACACGAGGCCCGCGATACGCCCCGCTCCCGGCTCCCGCCGGTGGGAGTACAGCGTCGGGTTCTCGACCGTGCAGCAGGGACCGGCGCCGTCCAGGGGCTCGACCCTGGCGCCGGCACGTGCGAGCTGCACCCGCACGGCAGCCGGCAGGTCGAGTGCCGGCGTACCGCCACGCGTGCGTGACGCGGCCTCGGGAAGCACCTGCGCCATGGCCCGCATCATGTCCTCGGGGACCTCGTAGCAGGATCCGCACACGGACGGGCCGATCCAGGCCGCGAGGTCCAGGGCACCATGGCTGCGGAGCGTCCGGACCGCGCGCTCGACGATCCCGTTGCCGACGCCGGCCCGCCCGGCATGCACCACGGCCGTGGCGCCCGTCCCGCCGTCCGCCACGGAGGCGTCCGCGAGGACGATCGGGACGCAGTCGGCGACGAGGACCGCGAGCGGCTCGCTGCCGTCCGGCGACACGGCGCCGTCGGCGTCGGGGGCGCCCTGCGTCGCCCGGTCGAGAACGGCCACACGGTCCGAGTGGGTCTGGTTCAGGAAGCGCAGGGCGCCGGCAGGCACGCCCATCGCGCTCTCGAGCCGGCGGCGGTTGCCGTGGACGGCGTCGGGCTCGTCGCCCACATGGAGGGCGAGGTTGCCCGCACCCACGGCCGTGAACGCCACCCTGAGGTCCGGGCCCACCTCCGCGTTCCAGTGGAACGCGGAGGTCGGCGCGGCTGCGTCGTCCGTGCCCACCGACTACTTGAGGAAGTCGGGCACGTCGAGGTCGTCGGAGCGACCGGCCGACAGGTCGGGCTCGACGATCGCCGGGAGGTCGACGTCGAAGCCGGAGTCCGCCGGGACGGCCTGCACGCTCTGGGCGCGCTGCTGCGACCAGGCGCCGAGGCCCGCGGTCGCCGCACCGGCCGTGCGCTGCTGGTCGCCGCCCACGCGGGGGGCGACGGCGGGCCGCGCCGCGGGGGCCGCCGCGACGGGCTGCGAGGTGGCGTCCACCTGGTCGAACCCGGCCGCGATGACCGTCACCCGGGCCTCGTCGCCGAGGGCGTCGTCGATGACGGCGCCGAAGATGATGTTCGCCTCGGGGTGCGCGACCTCCTGCACGAGGCGCGCGGCCTCGTTGATCTCGAAGAGGCCGAGGTCGGAGCCGCCCTGGATGGACAGCAGGACGCCGTGGGCGCCGTCGATGGAGGCCTCGAGCAGCGGCGACGCGATGGCGAGTTCGGCCGCCTTGACGGCACGGTCCTCGCCGCGTGCTGAACCGATGCCCATGAGCGCGGACCCCGCGCCCTGCATCACGGACTTCACGTCGGCGAAGTCGAGGTTGATCAGGCCCGGCGTGGTGATGAGGTCGGTGATGCCTTGGACACCGGAGAGCAGGACCTGGTCCGCGGAGCGGAACGCGTCGAGCATCGAGACGTTGCGGTCGCTGATGGACAGCAGGCGGTCGTTCGGGATCACGATGAGCGTGTCGACCTCCTCGCGGAGCGTGTCGATGCCGCTCTCCGCCTGGTTCGACCGGCGGCGTCCCTCGAAGGTGAACGGGCGCGTGACCACGCCGATCGTGAGGGCGCCGAGGGACCGGGCGATCCGGGCGACGACGGGCGCGCCGCCGGTGCCGGTTCCGCCACCCTCGCCGGCGGTGACGAAGACCATGTCCGCCCCCCGCAGGACTTCCTCGATCTCCTCGGAGTGGTCCTCGGCGGCGCGCCGGCCGACCTCGGGATCCGCTCCGGCACCGAGGCCGCGCGTGAGCTCGCGCCCGACGTCGAGCTTCACGTCGGCGTCGCTCATGAGCAGGGCCTGGGCGTCGGTGTTGATGGCAATGAACTCCACGCCACGGAGTCCGACCTCGATCATCCGGTTGACGGCGTTCACGCCGCCGCCGCCGATGCCGACGACCTTGATGACGGCCAAGTAATTCTGAGGTGCTGCCACGTCCTGTGTCCCTTGTTCGAATCTGTGTGCTGTACAGGGGTCCGCCGGTGCTCCGGCGTCGACCTTCACCCGAGACAACGTTAACGTTCAGGTTGAGGGTTAACGTTATGTCAAGTAACTTCTATGTCCGACGCTAGGTGCATACGCATCCGGTTGCAAAGACCGGGCGCCGCGTGTCGGCGTGTCGGCTCCCGATCCCCCGTGTCGCGGCGGCTCGGAGGCCTCACCGCGTCACCGGCCGGTCCGGGGTGCTGACGTCGAACACCTTGACGGGCGGGTCCGTCGCCGGGAGCGACAGCATGGCCTCGAGCACCCGTGCCTTCTCCGCACTGCGTTCGGCGCTGCCCCAGAAGATGCGCTGCGCACCCGTCAGGGAGAGCTGGATGGAATCGACGCTCGACGCCGACGCGCTGTTGAGGCGCGAGAGGATGCCGGCCGGCAGCTCGACCAGCACCGCGGTGATGGAGGAGAACACCTCCGAGTTGACCGCGTTGGCGCCGCCGTCGATCAGGGGCAGTTTGACGTCACCCCGCTCGGCGACGCTCGTGAGCTGCCTGCCCTCGGCATCGACGAGCGCGAAGCCGGTGCCGGTCTGCAGGACGGCCACGGGCACGCGCTCCTCCACCGTCACGACGAGCGTCGACGGCGGCTGCGCGGCGATCCGGACGTCCTCCACGGGTGCCTTGTCGGCGAGCAGGTCCGCGACCTGCTCGCGTGAGATCCGGGTGAGCGGGGTCCCGGCCAGCGGCTCGAGCGCCGACTCGACCTCCGCCGTCGTCACCAGCGTGTTGCCCTGCACGGAGACCGTGCGCAGGGCGAGGGCCGGCGAGAAGATCACGTACGCCACGAGGCCCCCCAGGACGAGCGTGACGGCGAGGACGGCGAGCAGCGTGTTCCTCAGCCGGTGCGAGCGCTGCGGGGCGGGGAAATCCAGGACGGTCCCGGAACCGCCGCCCTCCGGCCGTCCCCCGAGCGTGGCGGTGCTGCCGCGCGCCCGGGTGCTGCCCGTGCCGCCCGTCGTGCTCCCCGCGACCGGGGCACGGGTACCCCTCGCGCCGAGCGCCCGCGTCGCGGGGGGCTTCCTCGGCGTCATCCGGCGGTTCCCGGTGCCGTGCCCGTGGCCCGGTCCGTCAGCAGGCCGACGAGCCGGGTGCCGTACTGCGTGACGTCGCCGGCGCCGATGGTGAGGACGATGTCGCCGGGCCGGGCGCCGCCGATCACTGCTCGCAGGGCCTCGTCCGGGTCGGGGACGTACGCCGCGCCGGGACCGCGCATGAGGTCGGTGATCGTCCAGCCTCCGACGTCGTCGACCGGGTCCTCCCGCGCGGCGTAGACGGGCAGGACCACGGCGGTGTCGGCGAGGGACAGCGCGTCGGCGAACCCGGCGGCGAACTCGCGCGTCCGGGAGAAGAGGTGCGGCTGGAACAGGACGTGCACGCGGTGCTCCCCCGCCACGGTGCGTGCCGCGGTGAGGGCCGCCTGCACCTCCGTGGGGTGGTGCGCGTAGTCGTCGAAGACCCGCACCCCGTCGCCCTCGCCCCGCGCCTCGAACCGGCGTGCGGCGCCCGAGAAGAGGGACAGGCCCGTGGCGGCGACGGCCGGGTCCACCCCGAGTTCCAGTGCGACCGCGAACGCGGCCGCGGCGTTCAGGATGTTGTGGCGCCCCGGCACGCTCAGCTGCAGTTCCTGCTCGGCGTCCAGGCCGTCGACGGCGAAGGACAGGACGCTGTTCGTGGTGCTGCCCACCGCCCGCGTGTCGCTGATGCGGAGGTCGGCCGTGGCGGCGTACCCGTAGGTCCGCACGCGGCGGGACGGGGGGACGGCCGCGGCGAGTGCGGCGGCGCCCGGATCGTCGGCGCAGGCGACCAGCAGGCCGTCCTCGGGCAGCCGGTCGGCGAACTGCCGGAACGCGGCGTGCACGGCCTCGGCGGTGCCGTAGTGGTCCAGGTGGTCCGCTTCCGCGTTCGTCACCACGCTGATGCGGGGCGCATAGTTCAGGAAGGAGCCGTCGGACTCGTCGGCCTCGGCGACGAAGACGTCCCCGCCGGTCCACTCGGCGTTGACGCCGAGGGCGGCCACGTCCCCCCCGATCGCGAACGAGGGTTCGAGCCCCGCCTGCCGCAGCAGGACCGTGATCATGGCCGTCGTCGTCGTCTTGCCGTGGGTCCCGGCGACCGCGACGGCGGTGCGGCCGCTCATCGCCGCGGCGAGTGCCTCCGAGCGGTGCAGCACGGGCAGGCCACGGCGCCGGGCCTCGGCGAGTTCCGGATTGGTCTCGCGGATCGCGGAGGAGACGACGACGGTGCCGTGCGCGGGGACCGCGGCGGCGCCGTGGCCCACGTGGACGTCGGCGCCGAGCGCGGCGAGGGCCCGGAGGGTCCTGGACTCCGCCGCGTCGGAGCCGGAGACCCGCAGGCCGCGGCCGAGGAGGACGCGGGCGACGGCGGACATGCCGGCGCCCCCCACGCCGATGAAGTGGACCGGTTCCGCCAGGACCGCGCCGGCGGGCCCGCTGCTCCCGGTGATGCCGCTGCTGGGAATGCCCGTACCTTCCGTCGTGCCGTCGTCGGTCGTCCTGCCGTGGTCGGTGCTCATCGGTTCCCCTCCGCGACGGTCAGGACGAGCTCCGCCATCCGCCGGTCCGCGTCCCGCACGCCCTGCGCGTAGGACGCCTCCGACATCGCGGCGAGCCGCGGTGCGTCGGCGACCAGCGGCAGGACGTTCTGCAGGATCCACTCGGGGGTGAAGGCGGCGTCGTCGACGACGATCGCCCCGCCGCAGTCCACGAGCCCCGCCGCGTTGAGCCGCTGCTCGCCGTTGCCGTGGGCCAGCGGGACGAGGACGGCGGGCAGCCCCACCGCGCCGACCTCGCTGACGGTGGCTGCGCCCGCGCGGGCGACCAGGAGGTCGGCCGCGGCGTACACGCGCTCCATCCCGTCGACGAACTCGACCTGGTGGTACCCGGGCGTCGCCAGCAGCGTGCCGTCGTCGCCGCGGGCCTGCTTGCCCCGGCCGGTGATGTGCAGGACCTGGATGCCGGCAGCGGTCAGCCCGGGCGCCGCGGCGGCCACGGAGCGGTTCAGGCTCGCGGCGCCGGAGGAGCCCCCCGTGACGATGAGCGTGGGCCGGTCCGGGTCGAGCCCGAGGGAGGAACGGGCTTCCGCGCTGTCGTGCGCGCGGTCGAGGTCGGCGATGCTGCGGCGCATCGGCATGCCCACCAGCACGGCGTCGGTGAGGCCCGTGCCGTCGAACGCGACGGCCACGCGTGCCGCGATCCGGGCGCCCACCCGGTTCGCCATCCCGGGCCGGGCGTTGGCCTCGTGGATCACGACGGGGACGCGGCGGGTCCACGCGGCGAGGTACACCGGCGTCGAGACGTACCCGCCCACCCCGACGACGACGTCGGCCCCGGCGTCCGCCACGATCGCCCGCGCCTGGCGGACGGCCCGGAGGAGGCGCACCGGGAGCTTGAGGAGGTCCGTCGAGGGCCGCCGGGGCATCGGCACCCGGTCGATGGTGCGCAGCTCGAGACCCGCGGCCGGGACGAGGCGGGTCTCCATGCCCGCTTCGGTTCCCACCGCCGTGATACGCGCAGCCGGCACCCGGTCGGTGATGGCCCCCGCGATGGCGAGCAGCGGGCTGATGTGGCCGGCCGTGCCGCCGCCGGCGAGGACGACGGACACCGCGCGATCGTCGGTGGTGGGATGTGTCATGGGGGTAGGGAGCCTCTTCCGGAGGTCAGGACGCGGGCCGGTCCGGCGCCGCGACGGCGGATTGCGGGGTCTTCCGCGCGAAGGAGAGCAGGACGCCGACGGCGGCGAGCGTGAAGGTCAGCGCGGACCCGCCGTAGGAGATGAAGGGCAGCGGCACGCCGATGACGGGCAGCAGCCCGGTGACCATGCCGATGTTGACGAACGCCTGGCCGATGAGCCAGACGAGGATGGAGCCCATGAGGATCCGCACGAACGGATCGGTGTAGCGCATCGCGACGCGGATGGTCGCGACGGCGAGGATGCCGAAGAGCAGCACCACCACGAAGGTGCCGATCAGCCCGAACTCCTCGCCGATGATGGCGAAGATGAAGTCGTTGTGGGCCTCGGGGATCCAGTTCCACTTCTGCCGGCTCTGGCCGATCCCGACCCCGAACCAGCCGCCGGAGGCCATGGCGAACAGCCCGTTGTCGGACTGCATGCACAGGTCCGTGCCGTCGTCGCAGTTCAGCCGGAGCCAGGCGGCGATGCGCCCCCCGCGGTTCGAGCTGGTCGCGACCATCAGGAGGGACCCGGCGACGGCCGCGGCCCCCACCAGGGTGAACATCTTGAGGGGCGCGCCGGCGAAGAAGAGCGCCGCGGCGGCGATCATCATGAGCACGAGCCCGGTCCCGAGGTCCCCGCCGATCAGGACGAGGCCGATGGGCAGGCCGCCCAGCGGCAGCGCAGGGACCAGGGCGTGCTTCCAGTCACGGATCAGCGCTTTCTTGCGCTCGAGCACGACCGCGAACCACAGTGCCAGCGCCAGTTTCGCCGGTTCGGACGGCTGGAGCGTCTGCGAGCCGATGCGGATCCAGTTCTTGTTGCCGTTGATCTCGACGCCGATGACCAGCACGAGGACGAGGAGCACGATCGCGATGCCCAGGCTCGGCCAGGCGAGCGCCCGGTAGGCGCGGGGTCCGAGCCGGGAGAGCACCAGCATCAGGATCAGTCCGGCGCCGGCCCAGACGGCCTGCTTGAGGAAGAGGTCGAAGGTGTCCTTGCCCTCGGAGATGGCCTCGACGGAGGACGCCGAGAGCACCATCATGAGGCCGATGGCGGTGAGCGCGAGGGCTGCCCCGAGGATCAGGTAGTAGCTGGATCCCGACGGCGAGTGGTCCGAGCCCTCGAGGACCTTCCAGCCGCGCCGCAGGCGGGAGCGCAGGCCCCGGGCAGGCTCGTCGGTCGACGCCCCTGCCGATGGACTCGGTGTGACGGTGGTGGCACCGTTCCGCACCGTCCGCCCGCGCGTCGCGGAACGGCTCGACGGCGGCGAGGAGACCGTGCCGACGGCACCGGCCGTCCGGCCTGCTCCCGGCGTCCGGGCGGGACGGACGGAGGGCTTGCGCCCTCCTGAACGGGTTGGCGTGGCCATCACGACTCCTTCGCGGTTGTCCCCTGTCCGCCGCGGGCGTGGACGGCCGCCATGAAGGCCGCCCCCCGGTGCGCGTAGGAGGAGAACTGGTCCATCGACGCGGCGGCGGGCGCCATCAGCACCGTGTCGCCGTCCTGGGCGAGTCGCGCTGCTTCCGCGACCGCCCACTGCATCAGGGCGTCTCCGGTGACCGGGTCGGATGACCCGGCGTCGCGCCCCCGTCCAGTGTGCGCGGTCGGCGGGAGGGACACCGGAACATCGGGTGCGTGTCGGGCGAGCGCACCCTGGAGGGGTGAGGGGTCCTCGCCGAGCAGGACGACGGCGCGGAGCCGCCCGGCGTGGTCCCGTACGAGGTCCTCGTAGGAGACGCCCTTGGACAGTCCCCCGGCGATCCAGACCACGGAGGAGAAGGAGGCGAGCGACGCGGAGGCCGCATGGGGGTTGGTGGCCTTCGAATCGTTGATCCAGAGCACGCCGTCCTCGTTCGCGACCACCTGGATCCGGTGGTCGCCCGGTTGGAAGGCACGGATGCCGTCGCGCACCGCGGTTGCGGGGACGCCGGCGGCCCGGACGAGCGCGGCCGCGGCCAGGGCGTTGGCGACGAGATGACGGGGCACGACCTCGCCGAGTTCGCTGACGGAGGCCAGTTCCGCGGCCGAGTCCTTGCGCTGCTCGATGAAGGCGCGGTCGACGAGCAGGTCCTCGACGACGCCCATCATGCTGATCGACGGCATGCCGGTCGTGAACCCCACGGCCCGGCAGCCCTCCATCACCTCGGCGTCCTCGACCATGGTCTCCGTCTCGCGCTGCTCCACGTTGTAGATGCAGGCGATCTTCGTGCGCTCGTAGACCGACGCCTTGGCCGCGAGGTAGGCCTCGTAGCTGCCGTGCCAGTCGACGTGGTCCTCGGCGATGTTCAGGCACACGCTCGCCAGGGGTTCGATCGAATGCGCCCAGTGCAGCTGGAAGCTGGACAGTTCGACGGCGAGGACGTCGTAGCCCTGCGGGTCGCGGATGACGTCGAGGATGGGGGTCCCCACGTTGCCGGCGGCGATCGCGCGCTTGCCGGCCGCGATGAGCATGGATTCGGTCAGGCCGACCGTGGTCGTCTTCCCGTTGGTCCCGGTGATCGTGAGCCACTCGGCGGTGGGGCGGCCCTCGCGGATGCGGACGCGCCAGGCGAGCTCGACGTCGCCCCAGATGGGGATGCCGGCGGACGCCGCCTCGGCGAGCAGGGGCTGGGTGGGCGGCCACCCGGGTGAGGTCACCACGAGGTCGGGCTGCTCGCCGTCGACGAGGGGCAGGGTGGTGGCGTGGCCTGCTCCGAGCAGGACGTCGCGGGCGCCGACGATCCGGAGGGTGTCGGCCTTCGCCTCGTTGGCGGGCGTCCGGCCCGCATCGACGACGACGACCACGGCGCCGAGCTCGATGAGGGTGTCGGCCGCGGAGAAGCCGGAGGCCCCGAGGCCGGCGACGACGACGCGCAGCCCTGCCCAGTCGGCGTCCCACGAGGTGAGGTGCGCCAGGCGTGGGGTCTCCCACGTGGTGGGGGTCGTGCCCCCCGGGGATCCGCTCATCCGACGACCCATTCCGCGTAGAAGATGCCGAGTCCCGCCGCGACGAAGAGGCCCGCCAGGATCCAGAACCGGACCACCACGGTGACCTCCTGCCAGCCCTTGAGCTCGAAGTGGTGCTGGAGGGGCGCCATCTTGAAGACGCGCTTGCCGCCCGAGAGTTTGAAGTAGCCGACCTGGATGATGACGGACAGCGTGATGAGGACGAACAGGCCGGCGAGGATCACCAGGAGCAGTTCGGTGCGGGAGAGGATCGCGAAGCCGGCGATGGCGCCGCCGATCGCGAGGGATCCGGTGTCGCCCATGAAGATCTTCGCGGGTGAGGTGTTCCACCACAGGAAGCCGACGAGCGCTCCGCACATCGCCGCAGCGATCAGGGCGAGGTCCAGGGGGTCGCGGACCTCGTAGCAGACGCTGCCCGCACCCGCCGATCCGCAGCTCTGGTTGCTCTGCCAGATGCCGATGAGCATGTAGGCGCCGAAGACGAGGATCGAGGCGCCCGCGGCGAGCCCGTCCAGGCCGTCCGCGAGGTTCACGCCGTTGCTGGCTCCGGTGATGATGAGCAGGGACCAGATGACGAAGAGGATCGCGCCGACGACCGAGCCCGCGAACGCGAGGTCGATCGGGGTGTCGCGGATGAACGAGATCGCGGTGGAGGCCGGTGTCCGCCCCTGCTCGTTGGGGAACATCAGGGCCATGATGCCGAAGGCGACGCCGACGCCGGTCTGGCCGACGATCTTCGCCGGGGCCGACAGGCCGAGGCTGCGCTGCTTGGAGATCTTGATGTAGTCGTCGGCGAAGCCCACGAGTCCCATGCCTGCGGCGAGGAAGAGCAGCAGGAGCCCCGACGCGGTCGGCCCGGAGGCCGGGGCGCCGATCGCCATCATGAGGAGGTGCGTGAGGAAGTAGGCCAGCAGCACGGACCCGACGATGACGGCGCCGCCCATGGTCGGCGTCCCGCGCTTCGTGTGGTGCGCGGTCGGTCCGTCGTCGCGGATGAACTGGCCGTAACTCTTCTTCACGAGGAGCCTGATGAACAGGGGCGTTCCGACGAAGGCGAAGACCAGGGCCATGGCCGAGCCGATGAGGATTGCGATCACGACGGGGAGGCCTTTCCGGAAGCGTCAGGGGCGCTGGCCGCGTCGGGCTCGGCTGCTGGGGGGACGGGACGGGAGTGCGGGCCGGGGTTCCGGCTGGAGTCCGCGCCGGGCTGCTGCGCGATCCTGTCCCCGAGGAACCGGAGGCCGGCCCCGTTCGAGGACTTGAACAGGACGATGTCCCCCGGCTCGAGTTCCGCGGCCAGCAGCCGCTCCGCCGCCTCGACGTCGTCGACGTGCACGGCTTCGCTGCCCCAGGATCCCTCGAGGACGGCTCCGTTGAAGAGCGCCCGGGTATTCGGGCCCACGCAGACGAGCTTCGAGATGTTGAGCCGGACCACCACGCGCCCAAGGAGGTCGTGCTCCTCGATGGTGCTCTCCCCCAGTTCGAGCATCTCGCCCAGCACGGCCCACGTCCGGCGTCGGCCGCGGCCGAGTTCGGCGAGGGTCCGCAGGGCGGCGCGCATCGACTCCGGGTTGGCGTTGTAGGCGTCGTTGATGACGGTCACGCCGTCGGCGCGCTCGGTGCGCTCCATGCGCCAGCGGCTCGCGGCGGCCAGGCTGCGCAGGCCCTCCGCGATCCGCGCAGGCGGGCACCCGACCTCGAAGGCCACGGTCGCCGCGGCCAGCAGGTTCGTCGTGTGGTGCAGCCCGAGGAGCGGGGACACGATCTCGTGCTCGCCGCCGTCCGGGAAGGTGAGGGTGAACGAGGGGTTGCCGCCGGGCGTCGTCGTGCTGTTCCTCGCCCGCACCACGCTGCCCCCGGCCGCGAAGTCGTCCGAGGAGGTGAAGAAGGCGGTGCGTGCCCCGGTCCGGGACCGCATGGCGAGGACACGCTCGTCGTCGGCGTTGATGACGGCGGTGCCCGTCGCGGCGAGGGCCTCGAAGAGCTCCCCCTTGGCCCGGGCTATGTTCTCCACGCCGCCGAATTCGCCGGCGTGGGCGGAACCGACGCCCAGGACCACACCGACGTCGGGCTGGACCAGCGAGGCGAGGTAGGCGATGTGCCCGGGCTTGGTGGCGCCCATCTCGATCACGAGGTAGCGCGTCTCCCAGGTCGCCTGGAAGACCGTCAGCGGCACGCCGACCTCGCCGTTGTAGGATCCGCGCGGCGCGACCGTGGGGCCCGCCTCGGCGAGGATGCCCGCGAGGAGGTCCTTGGTGGTGGTCTTCCCGGCGGAGCCGGTGATGCCGATGACCGTCACGTCGCCGGCGGCGCGCAGGCGGCGGACCGTCTCCGCGGCGAGCTCGCCCATCGCGAGGACGGCATCGGGGACGACGACGGAGGGGTAGGGCACGTCGTCCGGTCCTGCCACCTCCCGCTCGGCCAGCGCGAGGACGGCGCCGCGCGCGAAGGCCGATCCGATGTGCAGGTGCCCGTCGGATGCCTCGCCGGGCTTGGCCACGAAGAGCGACCCGGGGAGGCTCTCGCGGGAGTCGGTGGCTGCGGAGGTGACGGTGACGGCGGGGCCCGCGGGATCCATCCCGACCAGTCGTCCGCCCGTGAGTGCCGCGATCTCGGCTGCGCTGAATTCAATCATGTCGGTTCAGGACTCTATCCCGGGGCGGGAAAGGACAGAGAATCCATGCCTTGTCAACGCGAACCGCAGTTCCTCCCGATCGTCGAGCGACAGGTTGACGCCCTTGACCTCCTGCCACACCTCGTGGCCGCGGCCCGCGACGATGATGGTGTCGGACGGACGGGCCAGTGCCACGGCCCGCTCGATCGCATCGGCCCGGGGGAAGACCTCCAGCACCTCGCACGCGAGCCCCTCCGCACGGACCGCCGCTTCGGCTCCCGCCCGGACGGCCTGCCGGATGGCCGCGTCGTCCTCGTCGTGCGGGTCGTCGTCGGTGACGACGAGGATGTCGGACAGGCGCGCTCCGACGGCCCCCATGACGGGTCGCTTGGATTCGTCGCGCTGCCCGGTGGCGCCGAACACGGAGATGACCCGGCCGCCGGGGCGACGGACGGAGGCGAGGGTCCGTTCGAGCGCGTCCGGGTTGTGCGCGAAGTCGACGATCGCCGCAGGCTCCTCGCCGACGAGCTGCATGCGTCCGGGCACCTCGGTGGTGAACGGGTCGTGGCCGTCCAGGGCGCGCTGGACGGTCTCGACGGCGACACCCGAGGCGAGGACCATGACCGTGGCCAGGGCGGCGTTGGAGACGTTGAACGTCCCGGGGAGGCCGGTGCGGACCAGCAGCCGCTCCCCCGTGCGGCCCTCGAGGGTGAAGGCGTGGCCGAGGCCGCTGGGCCGGACGTCGGTGACCGTCCAGTCGGCCGTCGGCTCGCCGTCGCGGTGCTCGGTGCGGAGCGAGAGGACGGGCACGCCTGCCGTCCGGGCGAGGTGGGTCCCCCAGTCGTCGTCGACCAGGACGACGGCGCGCCGGCACCGTTCCGGCGTGAAGAGCGTCGCCTTCACGGCGAAGTAGTCCTCCATGGTCCCGTGCAGGTCGAGGTGGTCCTGGGTGAGGTTGGTGAACCCGGCGACGTCGAACCGGACGCCGTCGACCCGCCCGAACTCGAGGGCGTGCGAGGAGACCTCCATGGAGGCCGCGTCGAGTCCCCGTTCCCGCATCAGGGCGAGCAGCGAGTGGACCTGCGGCGACTCGGGCGTGGTGAGCTCGCTCGGGATGGCGTCCTCGCCGGCGCGGATCTCGATCGTGCCGATGAGCCCCGTGGTGCGGCCCAGCGCACCGAGGAGCGCGTTGAGGAAGTACGTGGACGTCGTCTTGCCGTTGGTCCCCGTGATGCCGAACAGGGTCGGCGCATCGCCGGGGGCGTCCGGCTGGCTGTCGAAGATCACGCGCGCGAGCGGTCCGACGGCCCGGCGGGGGTCGGGGACGACGACGACGGGCGGCGCGTCGACGCCGTCCGCCGCCGCGGCACGGGCGACGATCGCGGCGCCTGCCGCGTCCGTCAGGACCGCCACCGCCCCGGCACGCACGGCCTGCCCGGCGAAGTCCGCGCCGTGGCGCGTGGCCCCGGGGACGGCCGCGTAGACGTCCCCGGGGAGCACCGAGCGCGAATCGAGGGTGAGCCCGGTGACCACGGGCAGGTCAGGTGATCCTGCCGTCCCGGCCAGGGGCCCGATCGCGCCCAGGGCCGCGGACAGCGCGACCGGGTGCGGGGCGCGCGGCCGCATCAGGGAGGCGCCGCCTCCCCGCGAGTTGTTCGATTGCACGGTGCTCCGGCCTCCGGGTCAGTACTTGACCGGGTAGATGTCCGGCTTCTTCGTGGACGCCGGCACGTTGTTGGAATTGAGGGCCTGCTGCATCACCTTCTGGAACGACAGCCCCGGGATGAGATAGTACAGGTCGCCCTGCGGCCGCTGGAGCGTCACGACGACCACGTACTCGGGGTCCTCGATCGGCGCGATCCCGGCGTAGGACAGGGTGTACCCATCGTAGCCGCCAGACGCGCCCGGGGCCTCGGCGGTGCCCGTCTTCGCTCCTACACGGTACTGCTCCAGCTCGCCGGATTTGCCCGATCCCTCCTCGGTCACGGTCTCGAGCATCTTCCGCATCTTCGCCGCGGTCTCCGGGGACACCACCTTCGTGCCGTCCGCCTCGGGCACCACGTGCTCGGTGCCGTCCGGGTCGATGTAGGCGTCGATCAGCCGCGGCTGCAGCCGTACGCCGTCGTTGGCGATGGTCTGGAACACCATGGCGGTGTGCAGGGCGGTCTGGGTGAGGCCCTGGCCGAACAGGACGGTGTACTGCTGGCGGTCGTCCCACTTCTCGGGGGTGGTCAGCAGGCCCTGGTTCTCCTCGTTGAGGCCCGTCCCGAGCGGCTCGCCGATGCCGAACTTCTTCAGCCAGTCGTACCGCTCCTGCCGGGTGAGCTGCTCGCCCACCTGGACGGTCCCGGTGTTCATCGACTTCGCCAGGATGCCCGCCGCGGTGCGCTTCTCGGTCTCGTGCTCGAAGGCGTCCTTGAACGTCTGCCCGTCGATCGTGTAGCGGTTCTCGAGGGTGAACCTCGAGGTCGGCTCGATGAGCCCCTGCTCGATCGCGCCGGCCATCGTGATGACCTTGGTGGTGGAGCCCGGCTCGAAGGAGGCACTGACGGAGTTCGGGCTGCGCTGCTCCGCCGGCGTCGCGGTCGGGTCGTTGGGATCGGGCGTCGTGGATTCGGCCATGGCGCGGATCGCCCCGGTGTCCGTCTCGACGACGACGATGTTGCCCCACTCGGCGTCGTACTCCTCGACCTGCGAGGCGATGGTCTGCTGCGCGAACCACTGCAGGTCCTGATCGATGGTGAGCCGGACGTCCCGGCCGTCCATCGCGGGAACGTCCTCGTTCGTCGCGTAGGGGATGCGGATGCCGTCCCCGCCGATCTCGAAGGTCCTGCTGCCCGCGGTGCCCTCGAGCTCGTCGTTGAGCGAGTACTCGAGCCCTTCCTGCGGAGCGCCGTTCTCGGACACGAAGCCGATCACCGATCCGGCGACGGGCCCCGCCGGATAGGTCCGCACGCTCGTCTTGTCGGCGTAGACGCCCGGGATCTTGACGGCGAGGGCCCGGTTCTTGACCTCCGGTGTCAGGGATTTGAGGATGTAGTTGAAGCTCTTGTCACCGAGGACGGACCCCCGCAGCGTCTCCGCGTCCACGCCGATGACGGCGGACAGCTCCGAGAGCGCCTGGTCCATGGGGATCACCTCCCACTCCTCCAGGTCCTCGCTGTAGCGGCGGAACTCCTCGAGGGCGCTCAGGCGCTGGTCGACCACCAGGTCGAAGCGCTCGACGCTGCGGGCGAAGTACTTGCCGTTCATGTCCACGATCGAACCCCGGACGGGCTGCACGGCGGTGGTCGTGAGGCGCTTGGACAGGCCCGCCTGCGCCATGCCGTTCAGATCGAGGGCCTGCAGCTGGAAGAGGCGCACGCCGAGGACCATCAGGAGCACGAGGACGAACGCGAGCCCCACGCGGAGCCGCCTGGAGCCCAGGGCCAGACGCATACTGTCGGGGCTGCCGGGGCGTGCAGGGGTCACAGGAAATCCTTGTCGATCAGTACGTCTGGTGCGAGGTGCCGGAGCCGTTCGTGCTACTGCCCGGAGTCGAGCTGCTCGGGACCGGGGATCGTCCCCGACGCGGAGTCCTCGCCGGCCCCGGACGCGGCCGGACCCGTGCCGAGGTTCGGCGCGGCGATGAGGACCTCGGGCTCGGGGCCCTTCGTCGCCGGTTCCGGCGTGCCGGTCACCTTCATCGAATCTAGCTCAATGGTCCCGAAGGTCGGGGAGGACACCATGCCGAGTTTCGTCGCGGCTGCCGCGAGGTTCTGGGGCGCCTCCTTGGACTCGATGGCCAGCACGAGTGCCTCGTTCTCCTGGTGGAGGGCCGTCTGCTGGTTCCGGAGCTGCACCAGTTCGTACTGGGTACCGGAGACGGAGATGTTGAGCATGAGCACCGCAGCGAGCGCGGCGGCGAGCAGGACCAGGCTGAAGACGGCGAAGGGCACCTTGCGCCGGGCAGGACGCGCCGGGACGACGGACAGCGGCGTCCGGGCCCTCGTGGTGCCGGGGCCTTCGGTGACCGGTGCGGTCAGCCGGCCCGGGGCCAGCGCGAGGGCGCTGTTCCCGGAGAAGGCTGCAGCGCCGTGTCGCTTCTCCACGGTCAGTGCCTGGCTCATGTGGTCTTCCTGTCGATGGGTCCGGCTTTGATTCGTTCTACGGCCCGCAGCTTGGCGGATGCCGCACGCGGGTTCTCCTCGATCTCCGCCGCGGTGGGCGCTTCGGTGCCGCGCGTCAGCGATCGGAGGTAGGGCTTGTGTTCCTCGAGTTCCACCGGGAACCCGACGGGAGCGGAGGACTTCGTTCCGGCTGCGAAGGCGCTCTTCACGATGCGGTCCTCGAGGGAGTGGTAGGACATGGCGACGACGCGGCCGCCGACCAGGGTGGAGGCGATCGCCGCCGGGACCGCCCGTTCGAGGACCGTCAGTTCCTCGTTCACCTCGATCCGCAGCGCCTGGAACGTCCGCTTGGCCGGGTGGCCGCCGGTGCGGGCCGCCGCGGCGGGGACGACGCCGCGGATGACGTCCACGAGCTGGGAGGTGGTCCGGAACGGGCCGGCCTCCCTCGCGCGCACGATCGCCGAGGCGATCCGCCCGGCGAACTTCTCCTCGCCCCAGGTGCGGATGATGCGCAGGAGCTCGTCCTCACGGTAGGTGTTGACCACCTCGGCGGCCGTGATGCCCCGGCTCGTGTCCATGCGCATGTCGAGGGGCGCGTCGTAGGAGTAGGCGAACCCCCTGTCGCGCTCGTCGAGCTGGAGGGAGGAGACGCCGAGGTCGAAGAGGACGCCGTCCACGCCGTCGATGCCGAGGTCCTCGAGCACCTCGGGCAGTTCGTCGTACACGGCGTGCACCAGGTCCGTGCGGGACGCGTAGGGGGCGAGCCGTTCGCCGGCCAGGCCGAGCGCCTCGGTGTCGCGGTCGATGCCGACGAGGTGCACGGAGGGGAAGCGCTCGAGCATCGTCTCGGAGTGGCCCCCCATACCGAGGGTGGCGTCGACGACCACGGCGCGCCGGCCGGCGGCTTCCGCTGCGGCGACGGAGGGGGCGATGAGCGAGACGCAGCGGTCGCGGAGGACGGGGACGTGGCGCTCCCCCGTCGGCCGGTCACCCGTCATGCGTCCTCCCCCTCGTGCAGTTCGTCTTCGTCTCGGTGTCACTGCAGGCAGGGAGGAGGTCGGCCTTCTTGGATCAGACCCCCATCCGGCCGGAGGGTCGCCGCCTGGCTTCGGGGAAGTGAAGCCAGGAGACATACCGGATCCGGCGGCTGGAGATCTCATCCAAGGGACGTTCCCACCTGCGCCGTCGTGCTGGTCCTGCTGTTGTTCAGATGATGCCCGGGAAGGCATCCTCGTCGGTCTCGGAGAACGCCGTCTCCTTCTCCGTGAGGTAGGAGTCCCAGGCGTCCGACGCCCAGATCTCCGCACGGCTGCCCGCTCCGATGACCGCGAGGTCACGGTCGAGCCCCGCGTAGGCCCGCAGCGCGGGCGGGATGGTGATCCTGCCCTGCTTGTCGGGCACCTCGTCCGAGGCCCCCGACAGGAAGATGCGGTTGTAGTCCCTCGCCTGGCGTGACGAGAGCGGAGCCGTCCGCATCTGTTCGTGAACCCTTTCGAACTCACCCATGCTGAAGACGTAGATGCATCGCTCCTGGCCCCTCGTGAGGACCAGGCCCTCGCTCAGCTCCTCACGGAACTTCGCTGGAAGGATGAGCCTGCCTTTCTCGTCGAGGCGGGGATTGTGGGTTCCGAGGAACATCCCTGACCGCCTGTTCTGAGTCCGCCAAGCCCGGCGTGGTGCCGTTCTGCTCTTATGTTCCCCACTTTACTCCACAACTCTCCCCGATCAACGTATTGAGGGCGCGCCGCGCCCCTTTCGGTGGGCGCGTGTCGCCGACCGCGCGGCGGCACGCCGCGGAATGGCGCCGCCGACGCCTGCGGGGAGCGAAGTGGAGTGCTTAAACGACGAAGGACCCGCCGGGGCGGGTCCTTCGTCGATGGAGCTTCGGTCGCGGCCTCTAGGTCTGGTCGCGCTTCCGTTCGTCCCACTTGTCCTCGAGGCTGGACATGAAGCTGCTCTTGCCCCCGGTCGGCGCCTTGGAGGGCTTGCCGAGGGGCCGACCGGCGTCGACCTGCTTCGATTTCGAGGTGGCGAAGTAGACGCCGGCTCCCATGATCAGGAAGCCGAGGACACCGACGAGGATGATCTGCCAGACGATCCCCGCCAGAAGCACGAGGATGCCCGCGATCGTGATGAGGGAACCGATGACGAGGCGTCGGGTCGACATCGACTTGCGACTGTCCGAGGCCATCGAGTGCGCGAACTTGGGATCGTCGGCGTGCAACTGCTGTTCAAGCTGATCAAGCAACCTCTGCTCGTGTTCCGAGAGTGCCATGACCGCCTCCTTGATATGGGTACCAACGTTCCTCCACCCAACCAACGCTCCTGACGCCGACCCGGTTCCCGAAGGAGGGGCCCGGGACCGCAGGTTCCGGCTGGTGGATTTGTGTCACGACCGGCAGTTGGACTACCGAGTTAAAGACTAGTGTGCTAGCGCGTGGGAGCAAAGTCACGATGCGGTACTGGGAGCCACCTCTTCCGGATGATAGGGGCCCCTGGATGCGCTCAACGGCGCGGATCCCGCTCGTTCCGCCGCTGATCCCGTGGCGGCGCTCCCGGGGACCCGTCCTGCGGTGGCCGGCGACCTCCCCGGACCGTCCGCGGAGCGCCCGGTCCGTTCTCGATCGCGTCCGCGGGCCCGTCCTCCGGGCTGCTCCGCGACGCCGGCGGACGCGCCCTGGAGAGGAGCCCGGCGGGCAGAACGCCCGCCTCCCCGAACTTCCGGTTCACGTCGTCGAGGGCGCGTTCGGCGAGCCTCCAGTTGTCGTCCTGCCGGTCGATCGTCAGCTGCGTGGAGCCGTCGCCGCCGGTCTCGAGCGATTCGGCCCGGAGTCCGATGAGCCGTACCGCCATGGGCCTGTCCCCCAGCCCGGCGAGCAGCGCCGTCGCCGCGCGGTAGAGGGCGTTCGCGTTGTCCACCGGCTCGTCGAGCTTCCTCGATCGCGTGAGCGTCGAGAAATCCTCGTAGCGGACCTTGAGCGCGACCGATCCGGCGCGATGGCCGGAGGCCCTCAGCCTCGTCGCCGTGCGGTGGGCGAGCCGCAGCAGCTCCCGGCGGAGGACGTCGGAGTCCTCGACGTCCGAGGAGAACGTCTCCTCCGCGCCGATGCTCTTCTCCGGTCGCGAGACCACGACGCGCCTCGGGTCGCGGCCCCAGGCGAGGGAGTGCACGTGTTCGCCGGAAGCGCCCAGCAATCGTCGGAGGGTGGCCACGGGGGTGTGCGCGACGTCCTCCACGGTCCGGATGCCGATGCGGGCCAGGATCTCCTGGGTCTTTGCGCCCACGCCCCAGAGGGCGGAGACGGGGAGCGTGTGGAGGTAGGCGACCGTCCGGTCCCCCGGGATGAGCAGGAGCCCGTCCGGCTTGGCCCTGGTGGACGCGATCTTCGCGACGAACTTCGTCGTCGCCGCCCCGACGCTCGCGGTGATGCCCAGCGTCGCGTGGATCTCGGCGCGGATCTGCTCGCCGATCTCCCGCGGGCCGCCCAGCCGGCGGAGGGCGCCGGCGACGTCGAGGAAGGCCTCGTCCACGCTCAGCTGCTCGACGTCCGGCGTGACCGACCGGAAGATCGCCATGATCTGCCCGGAGACCTCCGAGTACCGCCGGTGGTGCGGCGGGAGGATGACCGCGGCGGGGCACTGCCGCATGGCGACGGCCATCGGCATCGCGGACCGCACACCGAACCGGCGGGCCTCGTAGGAGGCGGACAGGACCACGGACCGTCCGGACGGGGAGCCCACGACCACGGGCACCCCGCGGAGGTGCGGATGGTCGAGCAGCTCCACGGAGACGTAGAAGGCATCCATGTCGATGTGCAGGATGTGGCACTCCGCATACTCGACAGGCCCCTGCCCCGCGTCCTTTGGCACGCTCTCATGGTACGCACCGGCACCGACACCGCGCGGGCCGCGCGTCGCGCTCCCCGCCCGGCCCGCCACGCCCGGGAGGACCCGCCGGGGCGCCCGTTAGAGTGGAGGCACCACCGAAAGACGACTGCACGGGAGATTCATGCTGTCCGCACCTGCCACCCCCGACCAGGGCGGCCCAGCTCCCGCCACGATCCTCAGGGAGCAGGAACAGTTCAGGTCCTCCCTCACGCGGACCATCGAGGACTTCCTCGCCGAGCAGCGCACCGTCCTCGCCTCCATCTCCGGCGAGGCGCTCCCGCTCATCTCGAGCATCGCCACCCTGACGAGCGGAGGCAAGCGGATGCGGGCGCTGCTGTGCTACTGGGGCTGGCGGGCGGCGGGCGGGTCGCCGCTGGCGTCCGAACCCGTGACGGCGGGCACGGCCCTCGAATTCTTCCAGGCCGCCGCCCTCATCCACGACGACATCATCGACCGGTCCGACACCCGGCGCGGGCGCCCGAGCGTCCATCGCCAGTTCACGGCCCGGCATGCCGATGCGGGGTGGCATCTCGACCCGGAGCGGTTCGGGGTCTCCTCCGCCATCCTCGCGGGCGACCTCTGCCTCGCCTTCAGCGAGGAGCTCTTCACCGCTTCCTGCTCCGCAACCCCGGCGGATGCCGGTTCCACGGCGCGGACGATCTTCAACCGCATGCGCACCGAGGTGATGGCGGGCCAGTACCTGGACCTGCTGGAAGAAGCCGTCGGGCCGGACCAGACCCCGGCGGTGGCCGAGGAGCGCGCCCTCAACATCCTCCGCTTCAAGTCCGCGAAGTACTCGATGGAGCGGCCCCTCATGCTCGGCGGAGCACTGGCCGGCGCGGACGACGCGCTGCTCGCCGGCTACTCGGCATTCTCACTCCCGCTGGGCGAGGCGTTCCAGCTGCGCGACGACGTCCTGGGCGTCTTCGGCGACCCGTCGGTGACGGGCAAGCCCGCCGGGGACGACCTGCGGGAGGGCAAGCGGACCTTCCTGATCGCGCGAGCCCTCAAAGCCAGCTCCGGGACCGGTCGGGCCCGCATCAACGCGATGCTCGGCGACACGTCCCTCGACGCCGATGGCGTGGATGCCCTGCGCGCGCTGATCGTGGACAGCGGGGCGCTGGCACACACCGAGCAGCTCATCGGGCAGAAGTCCGAGGAGGCCTTCTCGGCGCTCGGGGACCTCGAGGTGGACCCCGTCTCGCTGCACGCCCTTCGACTGCTCGCCGAGGCTGCGGTGACACGGACCGCCTGAGCGTTCCGCGCTCCGAGGCGCACCTGCTCCGGGCAGTCCGGGGCTAAAGGGCCGTTCCTACCAGGCGGCAGCCTGTGCGCGACGGCGGATCTCCGTCTTCCGGCCCTCGCGCAGGGCGTCGATGGGCCGCCCCGGCAGGGAATCGTCCTCGGTGTACAGCCACCGGATGATGTCCTCGTCGCCGTAGCCGCTGTCGGACAGGACCACCACGGTGCCCTTGAGGCTCTCGAGGACGCCCCCGTCGACCAGGAAGTCCGCCGGCACGCTGCGGATCCTGCGCTCTCCGATCCGCACGCTCACGAGCGACCGCTCGCTGACGAGCGAGTGCACGCGCGTGATGGGCAGCCCCAGCGCGTCGGCGACCTCGGGGAGATTGAGCCAGGCCGGAACGAGTTGTTCGAGTTCAGTCACCGTCCAAGGGTGCCACGCTCCGGCACCCAACTCCACTCGGCGGCCCTCCTGCAAGGACTCCTCAGGAAGTCCCGAAAGGGACACGCCGATCTTGACGATTCCCTGCATTTTCAGGCCCTTGTGCTACCTGACCCATCGTGTAGATTCACTTGAGTCACATGGATCACACTGATAACAGCTGAAACATCAGCATCACCAGCACGTGCATGCTTCCGGACAGGAAGAGTTTCCCGGGGGCATGCGTCCGCGCGGTCACATCCGCCAACAGACGAGGAACGAAACATGACTGCCCAGCGATCGAACGCACCGCTGAACGGCGCGCGCAGGAAGGCCGGCGGCGAGAGCCGGCGCGGCCTGAACGTCGCCGTGACCACCGCCGCCCTGCCCGCGGTGATCTTCTCCTCCGTGGCCCTCGCCCAGCCGGCGACGGCGGCTCCCGCCGCGCAGGTGCCGGTCACCCGGCCCCTCGGAGCGACACCGGCAGCCCTCCCCTCCCGGGCCGTCGTGCCCGCAGCCCTCGTCGCCGTGCAGGTCCCGGCCCAGAAGACGGTCGTCGTCGCGCAGACGGTCCCGACCACCTACACCGTGAAGCCCGGCGACACCATCGGCGCGATCGCGAAGCGGTACGGACTGTCGACCGCCACCGTCCTGACACGCAACGGCATGACCGCGCGCACCATCATCTACCCCGGACAGAAGATCACACTGACCGGAGGCTCCACCCGCGCCGCGAAGCCCGCCACCGCACCGGCAGCCCCCGCAGCAGGGTCGACCTACGTCGTCCGGCCCGGCGACACCCTGGGCGCCATCGCCTCCCGCAACGGCGTGAGCCTGCAGAGCGTGCTCACGGCCAACCGGCTCTCGATGAACTCGATCATCTACCCCGGCCAGAAGCTGACCCTCGGCGGCAAGGCGCCCGTCGCCGCTCCCGCTCCCGCGCCGAAGGCGCCCGCACCGGCTCCGGCACCCTCGGGCGGTACCTACGTGGTGAAGTCCGGCGACACACTCGGCGCCATCGCCTCCCGCAACGGCATCGGCCTCGACGCGCTGCTGAGCGCGAACCGCCTCTCCAGGTCCTCGATCATCTACCCCGGACAGAAGCTCAAGCTCACCGGCTCGGTCACACCGCAGGCGACGCCTCCGAAGGCGCCCGCCCCGGCGCCAGTGCCCGGCGGACTCGTCCCCTCGACGTTCGCCGGCCTTCACGGTGTAGGACCCGGCCCCCACCGCCGGGTCCTACACCGTGAAGGCCGGCGACACGCTCGGCGCCATCGCCTCCCGCAACGGGGTGGGCCTCTCCGCGCTGCTCACCGCCAACCGCATGAGCACGAGCACCGTGATCTACCCGGGACAGAAGCTCACCATCCCGGCCCGGGGCGCGGCGCCCGCACCCGCGCCAGTGCCCGGCGGACTCGTCCCCTCGACGTTCCTCGGCTTCAAGTACCCGGACAGCGTGGTCGCGGACGCGAATGCGAACAAGGCCCTCCTCAACGCGCTCCCCGCGCCGTCGCCGGCCGAGATGAAGAAGATCGTCGCCGACACCGCGCGTTCCATGGGCGTCGACCCGAGCCTCGCCCTGGCCTTCGCCTTCCAGGAGTCGAGCTTCAACCAGCGTGCGGTCTCCCCGGCGAACGCCATCGGCACCATGCAGGTCATCCCGTCGTCCGGCGAATGGGCGAGCAACCTCGTGGGACGCAAGCTCAACCTGCTGGACCCGTACGACAACGCCACCGCCGGCGTCGCGATCATCCGCTCGCTCGTGCGCACCAGCCCGTCCCTGGACATCGCGATCGCCTCCTACTACCAGGGCCAGTACTCGGTGCAGACCCGCGGCATGTTCGCGGACACCAAGCAGTACGTCGCATCGATCAAGGCACACCAGAAGAACTTCCGGTAGGTCTCCCCGCGGGGTGGAGGAAGGGGGTGGGACCGCGTGGTCCCACCCCCTTCCCAGTGCCCCCGTCTACTATCTAAGGGTGCACCAGCAGCGGAAGGACCCCCTCGAGGGGGCAACTGTCGACGGGCGCTACCTCGTCCACTCGCGGCTGGCCCGCGGCGGCATGTCCACCGTCTACCTCGCCACGGACCGGCGGCTGGACCGGCGCGTGGCGCTCAAGGTCCTGTACCCGCACCTGGCCGACGAGCCCGGCTTCGTCGATCGCTTCGAGCAGGAGGCGAAGTCCGCGGCGAGGCTGGCCCACCCGCACGTCGTGGGTGTCCTCGACCAGGGCGTGGACGACGTCGACGGGCAGGACGTCGCCTACCTCGTCATGGAGTACGTCCAGGGCAGGACCCTGCGCGAGGTCCTGCGCGACCACGGCCGGCTCACGCCCCGCCATGCGCTCGACCTGCTGGACGCGGTGGTCGAGGGCCTGGCAGCAGCCCACGACGCCGGGCTGATCCATCGTGACGTGAAGCCGGAGAACGTGCTCCTCTCCGACACGGGCCAGGTGAAGATCGCGGACTTCGGCCTCGCCCGCGCCGTCTCGGCGAGCACGGGCACCGCGACCCTCGTGGGTACCGTCGCCTATCTCTCCCCCGAGCTCGTCCTCGGCCGGCCCGCGGAGGCACAGAGCGACATCTACTCGACGGGCGTCATGCTCTTCGAACTGCTCACCGGTCAGCAGCCCTTCACGGGCGGGACGCCCATCCAGGTGGCCGTCCAGCACGCGCAGGCGGACGTCCCCCCGCCCTCGGCCCTCCTCCCCGGCCTGGCCGCGGACATCGACGAGCTGGTGCAGTGGTGCACCTCCCGGGATCCCGAGGACCGCCCGGTGGACGGGGCTGCGCTGCTCGGGGAACTCCGGCACATCCGCCGGACGCTCACCGACGACGAACTGGACTTCGCGCCCGCCGGCGCACCCGCCGTCGTCCCGGAGCAGGACCAGCTCACCGTCGCGGCTGTCCCGCGGCTCACGGACGACGACGCGCGAACCGAGGCGCTGGCCCGACCTCCGGGGCCGGCCGGTACGCGCACCGAGGGTCTCCACGGCAGGACGGAGGTCCTGCCGGGCGCGGCGCACGACGACCACCGCACCAGCGTCATCAGCAGGGACCGCAACGCCACCCGGGTGATCGGGGCGATCCCCGCCGTCCCGCCGGCATCGGCCGCCCGCGCGCCGTCCGGGCCCCCGGGCAGTGCCGGCAGCACGGCCGCCGCGCCGGGCAATCCGGGCGGTGCGCCCCGCCGTCCGTCGAAGCGTCAGCAGGCACGCGACGCGCAGCGCCCGCAGAAGACCCTGCGCGGGACGACGGGGCGTCGTTCCGTCCGCGTGCTCGTGGCGCTGCTGGTCCTCCTGGCCGGGCTGGTCGCGGGGCTGGGCTGGGTCTTCGGGGCGGGGCCTGCCGGCGTGGTCACCCTGCCCGACGTGGCGAACGTCCCGCTCGGGGAGGCGCGTGCCGCCCTCGAGGACCAGGGGCTCGTCTCCGTGTCGACGGAGGAGGCCTTCGACGAGGACGTCCTCGCGGGGCTGGTGATCGGTACGGACCCCGCCGCGAACACCGAGGTCCGCCGCTTCGAGCGCGTGGACCTCCTCGTCTCGCGGGGGCCCGAGCTGTTCGCCGTCCCCGACGTCGGCGGCCGGTCACAGGACGAGGCGGCCGCGGAACTCGACGCCGCAGGACTCTCCGTGGGCGCGCTGCAGGAGGAGTACAGCGAGAGCGTCCCGGCCGGCGCGGTCCTGCGGCAGGACCCGGAGCAGGGCGCCGAGCGCCGGCGCGGGTCGGCGGTGGATCTCGTGGTGTCCCTCGGCCCCGCACCGATCGCCGTCCCCGACGTCGTCGGGCTCCCGGAGCAGGACGCCGTGGACGCGCTCGAGGAGGCCGGCCTCGTGCCGGTCGTGGGCGGCACCCGCGAGTACAGCCTCACGGTGCCGTCCGGAGCCGTCGTGGGCCAGAGCCCCTCCGGCACCAGCGTGCAGCGCGGCACGGATGTCGCACTGACGCTCTCCCGCGGGCCGCGCCTGGTGCAGGTGCCTAACGTCTTCTCCCTGACCGAACAGCGAGCCGTCGAGGTCCTCGAGGCTGCGGGCTTCACGGTGCAGGTCGACTACACCTTCGGCAGCGCGGTCCTCGGACTCGTCGCGGGGCAGAGCCCGTCGGGCGAGCAGCCCGAGGGGACCGTCATCCGCATCACGGTCACCTGAGACCCGGACACGGACCCGGACGCGCCGAAGGCGGCCACCGGAGTGGCCGCCTTCGGGGATCTGCCCGGTCGTGCGGGGATCAGCTCTTCGAGAGCGCCCCCGCCACGAGGAAGGCCATCTCGAGCGACTGCATGTGATTCAGGCGCGGATCGCACACCGACTCGTAGCGCTCCAGGAAGGCGTCCTGGTCGATCGGGTCCGCCCCGCCCAGGCACTCGGCGACGTCGTCGCCGGTCATCTCGACGTGCAGGCCGCCGGGGAAGGTGCCCAGGGAGTTGTGCACCTCGAAGAACCCGCGCACCTCGTCGATGACGTCGTCGAAGTTGCGGGTCTTGTAGCCGTTGGGCGAGGTCACCGTGTTGCCGTGCATCGGGTCCGTCACCCAGAGGACCTGCGCACCGGAGCCCGTGACCCGTTCCACGAGCTTCGGCAGCTTCTCACGGATGTTGCCGGCGCCCATGCGGGTGATGAACGTGAGCCGGCCCGGTTCCCGGTTCGGGTCGAGCTTGTCGATGAGCGCGAGGGCGTCGTCGCCCGACGTCGACGGTCCGAGCTTGACGCCGATCGGGTTGCGCACCCGGGACAGGAAGTCCACGTGCGCGCCGTCGATGTCGCGCGTGCGCTCCCCGATCCACAGGAAGTGCGCGGAGGTGTCGTACGGCAGCGAGGTGCGGGAGTCGATCCGCGTCAGCGCCCGCTCGTAGTCGAGGAGCAGGGCTTCGTGGCTGGCGAAGAACTCGACCCGCTTGAGGGCCTCGAAGTCCGTTCCGCAGGCGTCCATGAACCGGACGGCGCGGTCGATCTCACGGGCGAGCGATTCGTAGCGGGAGTGCGCCGGGTTGGCCATGAAGCCCTTGTTCCAGTGGTGGACCAGCCGGAGGTCGGCGAACCCGCCCTGCGTGAAGGCCCGGATCAGGTTCAGGGTCGAGGCCGAGGTGTGGTACGCCTTCACCATCCGGGAGGCGTCGTGCCCGCGGCTCTCCGGGGTGAAGTCGTAGCCGTTGACCATGTCCCCCCGGTAGGCGGGGAGGGTGACGCCGTCGCGCGTCTCGTCGTTGGAGGACCGCGGCTTGGCGAACTGGCCGGCCATGCGGCCCATCTTGATGACGGGGAGGGAGGCGCCGTAGGTCAGGACGACGGCCATCTGGAGGATCGTGCGGACACGGGCGCTGATCTTGTCGGCCGTCGCGCCGTCGAACGTCTCCGCGCAATCGCCGCCCTGGAGGAGGAACGCCTTGCCCTGGGCCGCTGCGGCCAGCCGCTCGCGGAGCACGTCCACCTCGCCGGCGAAGACGAGGGGCGGGAGGCTCGAGAGTTCCCTGACCGATGCCGAATAGACTCCAGGGTCCTGCCACGAGGGCTGCTGCGCTGCGGTCATCGAACGCCAGGCATCGAGGCCGGCGGTGGTGGACGAGGCGGGGTCCGCGGTGCGCGGGAGGACGGGAGCTAGTGATTCAGTCACACCCGAATTCTACTGGCTGGGCGGACGCCGCCCGATTCGGCCCGTCATGGCCGCCCGGGGCGGTGTCACACAGCGACTCCCCGGCGGGCGGCGCGTCCCGCGGCGGGCCTCCGCCCGGTGGAGCGGTGAAGGTCCGGAGCTAGGCCGGCCCGGCAGCGGCGCCCGGGGTGCCCGGACCGTCGTCGGTCGCGGGCCGCTTCTCGGACGGTGCACCGCCGATCTCGGTGACGGCGCCCGGCGCCGGGCTGCCGGCGTCGTTGGAGATCCGGACGGCGGCCCTCCGCGTGTCGGCGCCGGGCCGGGGCGTCTTCCGGCCGGCGGCCTTCTCCGCGGCGAGGCGCTCCTTGACCGTGCTGGCGTACGCGTCGACGTACTCCTGGCCGGACAGGCGCATCAGCTCGTACATGATCTCGTCGGTGACGGACCGCTGCACGAAGCGGTCGTCCTCGAGTCCCTCGTACCGGCTGAAATCGAGCGGCTCGCCGATGATGACGCCGACGCGGCGGATGTTGGGGATGCGTCGTCCGATGGGCTGCACCTTGTCGGTACCGATCATCGCCACGGGGATCACCGGTACGCCGGTGGCCAGGACCAGCTTCGCGACGCCGGTCTTGCCGCGGTAGAGGCGCCCGTCGGGGCTGCGGGTCCCCTCGGGGTAGATGCCGAGGACGCCGCCGTCGTTCAGGATGTCCATCCCGGCGCTCAGCGAGGAGGAGGACGCCGCGCCGCCCGAACGGTCCATGGGCAGCTGGTTGGACAGGCGGAAGAACAGCGCTGTCAGCCGGCCCTTCACCCCTTTCCCCGTGAAGTACTCGGATTTCGCGAGGAACACGACGGTCCGGGGAACGACGATCGGCAGGAAGATCGAGTCGGAGAACGAGAGGTGGTTGCTGACGAGCACGGCCGGTCCGGTGGCCGGGACGTTGTCGAGCCCCTTGACCCACGGCCGGAACAGCAGATTGAGGATCGGACCGACGATGATCCGTTTCATCACCCAATAGAACACGCTGCCAGCCTCCCTGGATGGACGGTGCGGCACTCGGCAATGCCGCCCGCTTTTTCCTCTGGAAGCCTACTCTAAGGGTGTCGGCGCGGCGGACGGCGCCACCACGGCCACCGTCCCGCGGAATGCCGACGCGCCGCGCGGTTGACGTAGCGCCGCGCGGTGTCCACGATTGTACGAGCACGCCCACTGATGTCCGAAGATGCCGGGCGGAGATCCTCCGAACCCTGGCCGCAGCACGCGACGGCAGGTAGCAAAGTATGGGCCCCCGAGGTCAGGAACCGAACGAATCCACCGACGACGCCGTCTGGCAGGACCTCGTCGCACGGCTGGAAGGGACATCCACCGATCCCGACCGCCCCGAGCCGCCATCCGCCGGTGCGTCCGGGGACGGCGCGCCCGATGCCGCCCGCAGCTCCCACGACGAACCGGGTGACGCCCAGGGGAATTCCACCGGCACCACCAGCCGCGACCGCGCGGACGCCATCTTCCGTAACCAGCCCCTGTGGTCCTCGGGCCCCCGCGACTACGTCGCGCCGGACGATCCGGACGAGGACGAGGGCTTCACGCCGGAGGATCCGCCGCCGTTCGGATCCGGCGACCCGCTGACGGTTCTCGCCTGGATCGGTGCAGCCGGCGGTCCGATCCTCCTGTTCCTCATCGCGATGTTCTGGCGGACGGCACCGATGACCGCCACGCTGGGCCTGCTCGCGGCGTTCCTCGCGGGCGCCGGCTACCTGGTGACGAAGCTGCCCAAGCACCGCGACATCGGGGACGACGGCGCCGAGGTCTGACGCACGCCGGTGCCGCTGCGTGTCAGGTGCCGCTGCGTGAGAGCTGGCGGGAGAGGTCCGCGGCTCCGATGAGTCCCGCGGCCGGTCCGAGGGCCGCCCGCTCGATCCGCGCCACGGGCCGGAACCCCCGACCAGTCAGGTTGCGTCCGAAGGCGCGCCGCGCGGGTTCCAGCAGGAGATCCCCCGCCGCGCTCAGCCCGCCGCCGATCACGAAGGTGCCCGGGTCCAGTGCCGCTGCCAGGTTGGCCAGCCCGAGTCCCAGCCACTGGCCGACGTCGTCGACGAGTTCCCGCGACGTCGGGTCTCCCGCCATGGCGAGCCGGGTGACGAGGGCCCCGGTGATCGGGCCGCCGTCGGCCGCAGCGGCGTCGATGACGGCCTGGGCGACGGGCGACTGCGCGGCGGCCAGCTCACGCGCCTCCCGTCCCAGCGCGTTGCCCGAGGCGTACTGTTCCCAGCACCCCCGATTGCCGCATTCGCAGCGCTGGCCCTGCGGGACGATGATCTGGTGGCCGAACTCGCCCGCAACGCCGTACCGGCCGCGCTCCACGCGCCCGCCCATGATCATGGCGCCGCCGATGCCGGTCCCGAGGGTCACGCACACGAGCCGCGCCTCTCCGCGCCCCGCTCCGAACCGCCATTCGGCCCAGGCGGCGGCGTCGGCGTCGTTGACCACCGTCACGCGTCGGCGGAGCAGCTGTTCGAGGTTGCGGCGGACGGGTTCGTTGCGCCAGGCCAGGTGGGGGCTGAACAGCACGGTGCTGTTCGACAGGTCCATCCAGCCCGCGGCCCCGATGCCGACCGAGCGGACGCGGTACTCCCTCGACAGTTCCCGGACGAGGTCGGTGACGACCGCCTCCACGGCGCGGGGGTCCTGGCCGGGCGTCGGTCTGCGCGCCTCGGCGAGGATCCGGCCGTGGACGTCCACGACTCCGGCGGCGATCTTGGTGCCGCCGATGTCGACGCCGACCGACAGCCCGCGGCGCGCCGGGTTGGGGAGCGCGGTGCGCGCAGGACGGGCGGCCATCGGGGCGCGCCCCCTCCACGGGACGCCCGTGCCGGGGCGCAGCCGCCGGGTCCGGGGGGCTCCCGGCTCGGGCATGATCGGCATGCGGTCCTCCTGTCGGGGCCGGGCGCGCGCACCCGTTACAGATTCGTACAGTACCGGAGGGCGTTTCGGACGGGTAACGCTATAAAGTGAAACCACCTCACCGTGGGGTGATATCAAAGGAGCTATCGTGCGCGACATCAGCGTCCCCGTCCTCGTCGACGTCCCCCGCCGGACGAACACCACGGACCTCGTGATCCGGCAGGCGAGCAAGCCGTCCGATCCCGCCCTCTTCGCCGTCAAGGGCCCTTCCGGCGAGTGGGAGGACATCGCGGCCACCGAGTTCCGCCGCCAGGTCGAGGACATCGCGAAGGGCCTGATCGCCTCCGGCGTGCAGGCCGGGGACCGCGTCGCCATCATGGCCCGCACGCGCTACGAGTGGTCGCTGGCCGACTTCGCGATCTGGTTCGCCGGCGCGGTGTCCGTCCCTGTATACGAGACCTCCTCCCCCGCGCAGGTCGCCTGGATCCTCAGCGACTCCGGGGCGGTCGGGGCGTTCGTCGAGTCGGCACGCCATGAGGGCGTGGTCCGGGACGCCGTCGCGCTGGACGGCATCGATTCCCTCCAGCACGTCTGGCAGTTCGACGGCGGGGGCCTGGACTCGCTGCGGACGGCCGGGGTGGGCACGGACGAGCAGACGCTCTCGGAGCGCCGGGCGCACGCCGGGCTCGACGACATCGCGACGATCATCTACACCTCGGGCACCACCGGCAAGCCCAAGGGCTGCGAACTGACGCACGGGAACTTCGTCGAGCTGTCGGAGAACGCCGCCGCGGCCCTCCCGGAGGTGGCGCGCGAGGGGGGCCAGACCATCATGTTCCTGCCCCTCGCCCACGTCTTCGCCCGCTTCATCTCGGTCCTGTGCGTCGCGGCCGGGGCCACGGTGGCGCACACCCCCGACGTCAAGAACCTGCTCCCCGACCTGCAGAGCTACCGGCCCACGTTCATCCTGGCCGTGCCGCGCGTCTTCGAGAAGGTCTACAACAACTCGATGCTCAAGGCCGAGGACGGCGGCAAGGGCAAGATCTTCCACGCAGGAGCCGATGTGGCGATCGCATGGTCGAAGGCCGAGCAGGCAGGGAAGATCCCCCTGACCCTCAAGGTCAAGCACGCCGTCTTCGACCGCCTGCTCTACGGCAAGATCCGCGCGGCCATGGGCGGCCGGGTGGAGCACGCGGTGTCCGGCGGGGCACCCCTCGGGGACCGCCTCGGCCACTTCTTCCACGGCATCGGCCTCATGGTGCTCGAGGGCTACGGCCTCACCGAGACCACGGCGCCCATCACCGTGAACACGCCGAAGCGCATCAAGATCGGGACCGTCGGCGCACCCCTCCCGGGCAACGCCGTGAAGATCGCGGACGACGGCGAGATCCTCGCCAGGGGCGTGTGCGTCATGAAGGGCTACTACAACCGCCCGGACCTGACCGACGAGGCCTTCCTCGACGGGTGGTTCCGCACCGGGGACATCGGCGAGCTCGACGACGACGGTTTCCTGCGGATCACGGGCCGGAAGAAGGAGATCATCGTGACGGCCAGCGGGAAGAACGTGATCCCCGCGCTGCTCGAGGACACCATCCGCGCCAACGCCCTGGTGTCGCAGTGCGTCGTCCTCGGCGACGGCCGGCCCTTCATCTCCGCCCTGGTCACGATCGACGAGGAGGCCCTCCCGGGCTGGCTGGACCGGCACCAGATGCCGGCCGGGACCACGACGGTGGAGGCCGCCGAGCACCCGACGGTCCTCGCGGAGATCCAGGCCCTCGTGGATCAGGCCAACTCCACCGTCTCGCGGGCGGAGGCGATCAAGGAGTTCCGGATCGTGACGACCGACTTCACCGAGACCACCGGCCACCTCACGCCGTCCCTCAAGATCAAGCGGGCCCAGGTCCTCAAGGACTACTCGGACGTCGTGGAGTCCATCTACAACCGCGCGTCCGTCTGACCCGGACCGGGCGTCCCCGCCGACCCCGTCGGCGGGGACGCCCGGTCCGGTCGATCGTGGCTCAGTCGATCGTCAGGTGCAGCAGGGCGTTCTCGACCACTTCGGTGAGCGCCGGGTGGATCCAGTACTGGCCGCGCGCCATCGTGTGCGCGTCCAGTCCGAAGGACATGGCCTGGACGAGGGGCTGGATGATCATCGAGGCCTCGTGGCCGAGGATGTGCGCGCCGAGGATCCGGCCGGTGTGCTGCTCGGCGATGATCTTCGCGAAGCCGAGGACGTCCTCCATCGCCCACCCGTAGGCCGTCGACCCGTAGTGCTGGACGGCCGTCACGACGGCCGCCCCCTTGTTCTCGGCGTAGGCGAGGGCCTCGTCCTCCGTCATGCCGACGGACGCCGCCTGCGGGTGGGAGAACACGGCGGCCGGCACGAACCGGTGGTCGCTCGCCCGCAGCGCGTCGGGATGGAGCAGGTTGTGCGCGACCGTCTTCGCCTCGTGGTTGGCGACGTGCTTGAGCTGGTAGGGGCTGCTCAGGTCGCCGAGCGACCAGAGTCCCTCCACCGGCGCCCCGTCGCGCAGGACGCGCTGGAACTCGTCCACGGCGAGGCGCCCGTCCTCGTGCACGTCGAGCCCCGCCTCGGACGCCCCCAGGCGGTCGGTGTTCGGGGTGCGGCCGATGGCCACGAGCACGGCGTCGACCTCGAGTTCGACGACCCCGTCCGCGCCGCTGAGCCGGGCGGTGACGCTGCCGTCGTCGTTGGCGCTGATGCCTGTGACGTCGGTGCCCAGCCGGAGGTCCCACTGCTGCGCGGCCTGCTCGGTGAAGGACGCGCTGACGGTCGCGTCGAGGTGGCGGAGCATGCCGGCGGAGCGGACCGCGAGCGTCACCCGGGTGCCGAACGCCCCGAACACGTGCGCGAACTCCGCGGCGATGTAGCCTCCGCCGATGACGAGCAGGCGCTGCGGCCGCTCCTCGAGGCGCATCACGGTGTCCGAGGTGTGCACCTGGGGCAGGGTGATGCCGGGGATGTCCGGGAGCACGGCGCGGGAGCCGGCGGCCAGGACCAGCTGGTCGGCGGTGATGACGTCACCGCCCGGGGTCTCGAAGGACTTCTCCCCCGTCAGCCGCACGTACTCCTCGACGAGGGTGACGTTCGGGAGCTCGTCGGCCCGGTACGTCCTCCCGCTCCGGGAGATGGTGTCGATCCGGGTGAAGATGCGGTCCCGGATGTCCTGCCAGCGGACGCCGTCGAGGGTGAGGTCCACGCCGAGCCGGGAGGACTCCCCCGGCGCGGAGGCCAGTCCCGCGGGGTAGACGAACATCTTCGTGGGGATGCAGCCGACGTTGAGGCACGTGCCGCCGAAGGTCCCGCCGTCGACGAGCACCACCTTGCGGTCGTCCCATTCCGGCGAGATGAGCGTGTTGCCCGAGCCGGAGCCGATGATCGCGAGGTCGTAGTGGGTCACCCCCGCAGTCTAGCCGCGCCTGCGCGCCGGCCGGGGCCCGGGTCAGGACGCGGAGACCACGAGCAGCAGATCACCGCCCTGCGCGGGTGCGACGCCGGTGAAGGCCACGCGCTGGACCGTGCCGGCCACGGGGGTCGTGATGCTCGCCTCCATCTTCATGGCTTCGATGGTCGCCACCGTGTCCCCCGCGGCGACGGTGTCCCCCTCGGCGCGGGTGACCGTCACCGACCCGGCGAACGGGGCGGCGATCTGGCCCGGTGTTCCCGGGTCCGCCTTCTCGGCGGCGGCGACGTCGCTGTCGACGCTCCTGTCCCGCACGCTGACCGGCCGCATCTGGCCGTTGAGCGTGCACATGACGGTCCGCATGCCCTTCTCGTCCGGCTCCGAGACCGCCTCGAGGGTGGCGATGAGCCGGACGCCCTTCTCGAGCTCGATGACGTGCTCCGTGTTGGGCTGCAGCCCGTAGAGGTAGTCGGCGGTGCCCAGGAGGGACACGTCCCCGTAGGTGTCGCGCGTGGCCCGGAAGTCCTTCGCCGGCCCGGCGAACAGCAGCGTGTTCAGGGCGGTCCGGCGCTCGGAGGAGGAGCCGGCCAGCGCTGCCTCGTCCTCGGTGGACAGCTCGACGTCGCGCGGCTTGAACTCGCGGCCCTGCAGCGCCCTGGTGCGGAACGGTTCGGGCCAGCCGCCGGGCGGGTTGCCGAGCTCCCCGTTGAGGAACCCGATGACGGAGTCCGGGATGTCGAAGGCCTGCGGGTTCTCCTCGAACTCGGCCGGATCGGCGTCCCTGCCCACCAGGGCCAGGGCGAGATCGCCCACCACCTTGGAGGACGGTGTGACCTTCACGAGCCGCCCGAGGATGCGGTCCGCCGCGGTGTACATGTCCTCGATGGCCTCGAACCTCTCGCCCAGCCCGAGCGCGATGGCCTGCTGCTTCAGGTTGGACAGCTGCCCGCCGGGGATCTCGTGGCGGTAGACGCGGCCGGTGGGCCCGGGCAGCCCGGACTCGAACGGCGCGTACATGCGGCGCACGGCCTCCCAGTAGGGTTCCAGGGAACAGACCGCGTCGAGGTCGAGGCCGGTGTCCCGCGGCGTGTGCGCCAGGGCCGCGACGAGCGCGGAGGCGGAGGGCTGGCTGGTCGTCCCGGCCAGGGCGGCGCTGGCGACGTCCACGGCGTCGACCCCGGCGTCCACGGCCGCGAGGAGCGTGGCGAGCTGGCCGCCGGCGGTGTCGTGGGTATGCAGGTGGACGGGCACCTCGAAGCGCTCCCGCAGGGCGGTCACGAGCCGGGCGGCGGCGGCCGGGCGGAGCAGTCCGGCCATGTCCTTGATGGCCAGGATGTGGGCGCCGGCGTCGACCATCCGCTGCGCCAGGTCGAGGTAGTACTCGAGGGTGTAGAGCGTCTCCGCCGGGTCGAGCATGTCGGCGGTGTAGCAGAGGGCCACTTCGGCGAGGGCGGTCCCGGTCTCCCGGACGGCGCGGATGGCGGGCTCCATCTGCGTGACGTCGTTCAGGGCGTCGAAGATGCGGAAGATGTCGATGCCGGAGGCGGCGGCCTCCTGCACGAAGGCCGTCGTGACCGCTTCGGGGTACGGCGTGTAGCCCACGGTGTTCCGCCCGCGCAGCAGCATCTGCAGGCAGATGTTCGGGACCTCCCGGCGCAGCGCGTCCAGGCGCTCCCACGGATCCTCGCCGAGGAAGCGGAGCGCGACGTCGTAGGTGGCCCCGCCCCAGGCCTCCACGGACAGCAGCCCGGGCGTCAGCCGGGACACGCTCGCGCCGGCGGCGACGAGGTCGCGGGTGCGGACCCGGGTGGCGAGCAGGGACTGGTGGGCGTCGCGGAACGTGGTGTCCGTGACCGCGACGGCGGTCTGCTCCCGCAGCGCCTTCGCGAATCCCTCGGGACCGAGCTCGAGCAGCCGCTGCCGGCTGCCGGCGGGCGGGGCGTCGGACGTCGTCCCGCCGTCGGCGGCACGCCGGTCCTCGGGAAGGTGCGGCAGCTTCTCCCGCGGGTCGAGGTGTGCGGGACGGGCGCCGTTGGGCTGGTTGACGGTGACGTCGGCGAGCCAGGTGAGGAGCTTCGTGCCGCGGTCGGCGGGCACGCGCGCCGTCAGGAGCTCGGGGCGTTCGTCGATGAAGGACGTCGCCACGTTGCCCGCGATGAAGTCGGGGTCGTCGAGCACGGCCTGCAGGAAGGAGATGTTCGTCGAGACGCCGCGGACGCGGAACTCCGCCAGCGCCCGCCGCGCGCGGGTGACGGCCGAGGGGTAGTCCCGGCCCCGGCAGGTGAGCTTGACGAGCATCGAGTCGAAGTGCGGGCTGATCTCGGCGCCCGCGTAGACGGTCCCGCCGTCGAGCCTCACCCCGGCGCCGCCGGCCGACCGGTAGGCGGAGATCCTGCCGACGTCGGGGCGGAACCCGTTCGCGGGATCCTCGGTGGTGATGCGGCTCTGCAGGGCCGCACCGCGCAGGGTCACGGTGTCCTGGCTGAGGCCGAGATCGGCGAGGCTCTCGCCGGCGGCGATCCGCAGCTGGGACTGGACGAGGTCGACGTCGGTCACCTCCTCGGTGACGGTGTGCTCGACCTGGATGCGGGGGTTCATCTCGATGAAGACGTGCTGGCCGGCACGCTCACCGACCGTGTCCACGAGGAACTCGACCGTCCCGGCGTTCACGTAGCCCAGCGCGGTCGCGAACTTCACGGCGTCGCGATGCAGCGCCTGCCGGATCGAGTCGTCGAGGTTGGGGGCCGGTGCGATCTCGATGACCTTCTGGTGCCGCCGCTGCAGGGAGCAGTCGCGTTCGAAGAGGTGCATCACGTTGCCTGATGCATCCGCGAGGATCTGCACCTCGATGTGGCGCGGCCGGAGGACCGCCTGCTCCAGGAACATCGTGGGATCGCCGAAAGCGGATTCGGCCTCGCGCATCGCGGCCTCCAGCGCTTCCGGCAGCGCCTCCCGTGTGTCCACCCGCCGCATCCCGCGCCCGCCGCCGCCGGCCACCGCCTTCGCGAAGACGGGGAAGCCGATCTCGTCCGCCGCCGCGATCAGCTCCGCGACGTCCGCGCTCGGGCGGGACGATGCGAGGACCGGGATGCCGGCGGCCCGCGCCGCGTCGAGGGCCTTGACCTTGTTCCCGGCGAGTTCCAGCACGTCGGCGGGCGGCCCCACGAACGTGATCCCGGCCTCCGCCGCGGCCCGGGCGAGGCCGGGGTTCTCGGACAGGAAGCCGTACCCGGGGTAGATGGCGTCGCAGCCGGACTCCCGGGCCACGCGGATGATCTCGTCGACGTCCAGGTAGGCCCGGACCGGGTGGCCCTCCTCGCCGATGAGGTACGCCTCGTCGGCCTTCTGCCGGTGGATGGAGTTCCTGTCCTCGTGGGGGAACACCGCGACGGTCTTCGCTCCCACCTCGTGTCCGGCGCGGAAGGCGCGGATGGCGATCTCGCCACGGTTGGCTACCAGAATCTTCGAGAACATCGCACTCCTGCATCCTTGCCGGTCGGGTTCTTCAGGCTGGATCGATCCTACCCGTGGGGCCGCACCGGTCCATGCCGGTGCCGCCATGTGGACGGGCGCCCCGGGGCCCGCCGTCCAGGCGCCGGGCCGCGCCACTCTATGATGGACGGGATCACAAGGACATCGGGCTGCCCGCGCGGCCCGGGGACGGGTATGGGTTCCGCACGTGCAGGTAGTCAGCATCAGCAGCCTCAAAGGCGGCGTCGGCAAGACGTCGATGACCCTGGGGCTGGCTTCGGCCGCATTGGCGGCAGGCATCCCGACGCTCGTCGTCGATCTCGATCCGCACGCCGATGCGACCACCGGACTCGGCGTCAGGCCCTCCGGCCAGAGCGATATCGGGCACCTGCTGAAGAACGCGCGACGCGCGGACCTCGGCGCGAACACCGTCCCCAGCGGCTGGGTGGCGACCGCCGCGCAGCAGCCGGGCGCCCGGCGGCCCACGCTCGACGTCGCGATGGGCTCCGCCTACTCGGGGATCTACGATCGCCCCGATCTGGGCCGACGCGACCAGCAGCGCCTGACCTCCCTCCTGTCCCGCGTCGAGGGCTACAGCCTCGTGCTGATCGACTGCCCGCCGTCGCTCAACGGACTCACCCGCATGGCCTGGACCGCGAGCAACAAGGTACTCCTCGTGGCGGAGCCCGGACTCTTCTCCGTGGCGGGGACGGAGCGCACCATGCGCGCCCTCGAATTGTTCCGCCGGGAATACGCCCCGGACCTGCAGACCGCGGGCATCCTCGCGAACCGGGTCCGCGAGACCTCCCACGAGCACGCGTTCCGCCTCGGCGAGATGCGGCGGATGTTCGGCGACCTGGTCCTGAGCCCCACCATCCCGGAGCAGGCCAACTGGCAGCAGATTCAGGGCGCCGCGCACTCCGTGCACCACTGGCCCGGGGATTCTGCGCAGCGTGCGGCGTCCTCCTTCGACGAGCTGCTGCTCAATGTCGTGGACCCGGCCAGGATGCGCAGCCGGACCGCACGACGGTAGGCGCCGGCCGTCCTGGCCGACCGGCGGTGCTCACGCGGCGGGACGGCGCCGGCGGTCAGCTGATCTTGCGGGTGGCGCGGCGCTTGCTGAGCTCGTCGCCCGGGAACTCCTGGTCCGCCGCGTGCTCGCTGGGCAGGGCGGCGAGACTTCCCTCGACCTCGCGCCACACACGGCCGACGGCGATGCCGAAGACTCCCTGCCCGCCCTGGACGAGGTCGATCACCTCGTCGGCGGAGGTGCATTCGTAGACGCTCGCCCCGTCGCTCATGAGGGTGATCTGGGCGAGGTCCTCGACTCCGCGTTCGCGGAGGTGCTCGACGGCGGTGCGGATCTGCTGGAGGGACACCCCGGTGTCCAGCAGGCGCTTGACCACCTTGAGGACGAGGATGTCGCGGAAACCGTACAGGCGCTGGGTGCCGGAGCCGGAGGCCCCCCGGACGGCCGGTTCGACGAGTCCGGTCCGAGCCCAGTAGTCCAGCTGGCGGTAGGTGATGCCCGCAGCCTTGCAGGCGGTGGGGCCGCGGTAGCCGGCGTCCTCGTCGAGGACAGGGAGGTCTTCGGTGAACAGCAGGCCCTGGGCGCTCTCCGGGATTCCGGTGCCTGACGGGCTGGCTGCCTTGCCGGCGTCACCCTTCGGACTCACGTGCTGCCTCCTCGTCGGGTTCCCCTGGACGTCTGCTGATCAGCCGGAACCGCAGGAGGTGCACTCACGTGCACCCCGGGTCCGCCACGCGCGCAGTGGGAACTGTATTCTTCGACGTTAGATCGCGCGACGGGCAAGGTCAAAGACGAGAGCCCTCAAGAATTGCCGTGTCGTCGGCGGCCCGCGGAAAGTCGCGGGAGCGGCCGGCCGACGTCGGGAATCTCACCGTTCGAAGTCCTCGGGCTCCACGTCGGCGAGGAACTCCCGGAACTGGAGGACCTCCTTCTCGGCGGTCGCCTCGGTCTCGCCGTCGCCGGCTTCCTCGGCCTCCGCCTCCGCGATCTCGACGCCGGCCAGGGCCAGCACCTCGTCGGCGCAGAAGATGGGGCACGGGACGCGCAGCGCGACGGCGATGGCGTCCGACGCGCGCGAGCCCACCGTCACCCCGTCGGCGAAGACGAGTTCCGCGTGGTAGACCGTGTCCTCCACCGAGATGATGCGCACCTCGGTGATCCGCTTCCCCGCCGCGGCGACGACGTCGACCAGCAGGTCGTGCGTCATGGGCCGGGGCGGGACGATGCCCTGCTGGACGAAGGCGATCGCGCTGGCCTCGGGGGCCCCGATCCAGATGGGCAGGTGCCGCTCCCCCGCGATCTCGCGCAGAAGGACCAGGGGCTGGTTGGACGGCAGCTCGATCCGCACGCCGACGACTTCTACTTCGATCACGGGGTCCCGCCTAACTGTCCATCCGGGCTATGTGGCTGTACACCAGGGCGCTGTGGAGGCCGAGGCAGAGTTCGCTGATCTCCCGCGCGGTCTCCGCGGCACGGGCCTTCGAGGCGACGTCCCTGCGCGAGGCCACCGGGGCGACGACGCTCTCGACGAGCCCCAGCTCCCGGTCCGCCGCCGCACGGAAGGGCCGCAGGTGGCGGGGTTCGATGCCGTGGCCCTCGAGCTGCACGCAGGCGCGCGTGATCTTCAGGGCGTGCTCGTCGAAACGGTTCTCGACGGCGGTGATCAGGCCGAAGCTCACGAGGTCGTCGACGAGCCTGCGCGGCGCTCCCGCCTCCGCGGCCAGGGTCTCCGCGGTGAGCCGTCGGGCATGTCCCTGCAGTTCGCGGGAGAGCTGGTCGGAGACCACCCGGGGGGCGAGGGTCATCCCGCCGGGCAGCGACTCCGGACGCTCCCCGCGGTCGATCGCGTCGACGTAGTCCTTGATCACCTTCAGGGGCAGGTACTGGTCCCGCTGGAGCGCGAGGACGAAGCGGAGCCGCTCGACGTCGTGCGAGGCGTACTTCCGGTACCCTGCCCGCGTCCGCTGCGGCGCGATCAGGCCCTTCTCCTCGAGGAACCGGATCTTCGACGCCGTGACCTGGGGGAATTCCTCGGCCAGCTCGCGCAGGACCTCGCCGATGTTCAGGACACCGGCGCCGGAGGGACCGGGAACGACGCCGGACGGATGCCGGGCGGGTTGGGAGGCAGGCATGAAGCGGACTACGCCTGCGCTGCGGTGTGCCGGTCGTCCTGGCCGGGGTTGGTGCGCGCCGCGTAGAAGGTCAGGCGGAACTTGCCGATCTGCACCTCGTTGCCGTTGCGCAGGACCACGCTGTCCACGCGGTCGTTGTTGACGTACGTGCCGTTGAGGCTGCGCGTGTCGACGACCATGAACCCGTTCTCGGTGCGGCGGAACTCGGCGTGCTGACGTGACACCGTCACGTCGTCGAGGAAGATGTCCGCGTTCGGGTGGCGGCCGGCCTTTGTGACGTCCTCGTCCAGCAGGAACCGTGCACCGGCGTTGGGGCCGGAGTGGGCGATCAGCAGTGCCGAGCCGGCGGGAAGTGCCCCGACGGATGCGTGCTCCTCGCGCGTCAGGTGCCGTTCCAGGGCGGTCTCCTCGACCTGCGGGGGCAGGCCGATGGTCGTTGTCTCAGGAGATGTCATGTTCGGCTCTTCTCCGTTTCCGGCTGGGTTCACGTCGGGCACCATGGTCTTTCCTCCACCTACTGCGCGATGGACCGGCGTGACGCCGACCATACTGTCCCTGCCTTTGCGAGGTGGATCTAGCCTACCTGCTGCGAGTAGTCGGCTGAACTCAGCAGATCCTGGACGACCGCCGGGTCCGCGACCCTGATCTCGAGCAGCCAGCCCTCGCCGTAGGGATCGGAATTGACCAGGGAGGGATCGTCGTCGAGCGCCTCGTTGCGTGCCACGACCTCGCCGGACACGGGGGCGTAGATGTCGCTGACGCTCTTGGTGGACTCCACCTCGCCGATGACGTCCGAGCCGGTGACCCCGGTGCCGGCTTCGGGCATCTGGACGTAGACGACGTCCCCGAGGGCGTCCTGCGCGAAATCGGTGATGCCCACACGGACCGTGCCGTCGACGGCGGGCTCACTGACCCACTCGTGCTCCGCGGTGTAGTAGAGGCCGTCTGGAATGCTGCTCATGGTTGCCTTTCGGTCGCGGAGTGGATCGGCGGCGGCGCGAGGCGCTGCCCGGTACAAGTACTGGTCGAGTATAGGCACAGAGGGCTGTGCGGTCCCGCGCCGACCGCGGACCGTGCGCGGCGCCGGGACGTTCGGCCCTTCTGTGCCGGCGGCCGCCGGTGAAGACTCTTCTGCGCGGACCGACGGAAGGTACGGGTATGAAGACACTGGTCGTGTACGAATCGATGTTCGGCAACACCCGGAGGATCGCCGAGGCCATCGCCGACGCCCTCCGGCCGTCCGGCGAGGTCACGGTGACGACCGCGAGCGACGCCCCGGTGCAGCTGTCCGGCTACGGCCTCGTCGTCGTCGGTGCGCCGACCCACGGCCACACGCTCCCGCAGGCATCGTCGCGTCAGGAGGCCGCCTCCTGGGCCGAGGACCGCGAACGGGACCTGACGCTCGAGGAGGACGCCCTGGAGTCCGGGATCCGGGAGTGGCTGGAGCGGATGACCCTGACGGCGTCGGAGCCCCGCTTCGCCGCCTTCTCGACGCGGGCGGACATGCCGCGCATCTTCGCCGGCGATGCCACGGCGGCAATCCGGCGGAAGCTCCACCGCCGCGATCTTCCCGTCGACGCGCACGAGGACTTCCTCGTCGATCGCGGGAGCCACCTCCTGCACGGAGAACAGCAGCGCGCCCGCGACTGGGCCCTGACGCTCGTCCCCGTGCCCTCCCGTCAGGAGTGAGCGGGACCTCCCGTCGGGAGTGAGCGGGACCTCCCGTCAGGAGTGGGCCGCGAGCTCCTCCCCCATGGCCCGCGCGAACTCCGCCCCGGGCACGCGTGCCGCATCGAAGTGGACGCCGCAGCGCAGGCGGCCGCCGTACGAGACCGCGGCGACTCCGAGGCGGACGTTGGCCGCGAGCACGGCGACGGGCCAGATCGCGGTCACCGGCGCGCCGGCGAGCCGGAGGGCCCGCGTCGGGCCGGGGACATCGGTGACGAAGCCGGCCACCAGGTGCTGGCGGCGGCCGATACGGTCCAGGATCCGCGCGCCGAGGGGCCCGCGCAGGAACTCGAGGGTGCCCTGCTGCCGTGCCTGCACCTTGTCGGCGCGGGTCCCGACGGCGAGAAGGCGCAGGCGCTCCACGGGATCGGGTTCACCGAGCGGCAGCCGCGCGAGCATGATCCCCACGTGGTTGCCCGACGCTCCTCCGCGGCGCAGCGCCACCGGGACCGACACGGGCAGGACGGCCGGGATGTCCTCACCGGCGGCAGCGAGGGCCGCCCGGTAGCCCGACGCCACCGCAGAGAGCAGGGCGTCGTTCACCGTGGCCCCGACGGACCGCGCGCGGGCCGCGACGGCAGCGAGGTCGGCGTCGAGGAAACGGACCCCGTGCTGCGCGCTGCGTTCGCCCAGGAACACCGTCTCCCCGACCTCCCGGCCGGTAAGGGTCTTGCGGATGCGGCGCAAGGCGACGACGCCCCGACCGAGGGCACCGGGCAGGTCCCGCTGCCGGCCGGGCGACGCGGGACCTGCACCGGGCGGCGCCGCCCCGGGTGAGGAGTCCCCGCCCGGGTCGAAGAGCTGCTGCACGATGGACACCGCCTCCAGTCCGTCGGCCAGCACGTGGTGGAGGCGCAGCACCATCCCCACCCCGTCCGCGCTCGCCCCCGGGACGAGCAGCAGCTCCCACAGCGGGCGATCCCGTGGGAGGGAGTGGCTCATCAGCTGCCCGCACAGGCGCTCGAGCCCGCCCGGTCCCGCCACGGCGTCGACCACACGCACATGGTGGCGGAGATCCGGCGACGCCTCGGCCCACCGGTGCCGGCGGCCCTCCCCCGTCGTGAGCAGGCGCAGCTGCGGTATCGAGGTGATCCGCTCGCGGAGGGCGGTACGCACCTCCTCCAGGTCGGGGACGCCGTCGTCCCCGACGAATCCGCCCGCCGCGAGCACGCCGGCGACGAGGAACACGTTCACCTGCCCGGCGTGGTCGAGCACGAGATTGGCCTCGTCGACGGGGGCCAGGCGCCGACCCGCCGTGATCGTCGTCACCGCGGGAGTCCGGCCGCCTCGGCCCGACCGGCCCGCAGGTGGCGGAGGTGGATGACGAGCGGCACCATCCCGATCACGGCGAGGCCCGCGAAGAAGGGCACCGCCGCCCGGGAGGCGAAGGGCGTGTCCGGGTCCGCCGCCGCCCCGAACCACTGGTCGGTGGCCACACCGACGCCCTCGAGCACCAGCAGGACGAGCAGGGCCCCGACCACGAGCCGGCCGAGCGGGCGATCCGTCCACAGCCACCACGAGGACACCAGCAGGAGCGGGAGCCAGACGGCGAGGTCCTGGACGAAGACCGGGTTGGTGGTCATGCCCGACCCGTCCAGGAAGGCGTGCGGGGCATCGCTGAGGCTCGCGCCCACGACGATCCGCAACCACGCCAGCGCGTTGAGGGCGGCGACGACGGCAGCGTACGCGGCGATGGCCCGCGCCGGCAGGCGCTCGTCGAAGCGGGCGTTGAACTCCTCCAGGTCGATCCGGCGCATCAGCGCGGCCGCGGACCAGAGTGCGAGGGAGAACATCGCCACGTAGGCGAGGAACAGGCTGTTGAAGGGGGTGCCGAACAGGAACAGCACGGCCTGGTAGATGATGTAGGCCACCGTACCCAGCCACACCACGAGCGCCCGGCCGGAGTGCCCGGACGCGGAGGTCAGGGAGGCGATGGACATCGAGGCGAACAGCAGCGGGACGGCGAGGACCATCAGCACGAGCGCTGTTCCCCGCAGGTTCCCCTGCGTCACGGCCGGCCCCGACAGCACCCCGGGGAGGAAGAAGGACGTGGCGGCGGCGAGCAGCGTGACCGCACCGAGTGCGACGGACAGACCGCAGGCGGCCCCGGGGCGCACCACCGGTACGGGGCGCGCTGCGTCCGGCTGCAGGAGACCAGGGCCCCGTCGCCGGCCGGGGAGATCGGCGGAGGTGCTGGCCGGAATGCCGTCCCCTGCGGTCCCCCCGGCGACGGCGGACGGTTGGTCGCTCTTCATGGGTCGATCCTCGTCCGCGGCGCGAGGCCGGCCTAGGGCCGAGAGTCCCCGAGGAAGCCCTGAAAACACGGAACGCCCTCCCGAAGGAAGGCGTTCCGTGGCCGATGCCCGAGGACATCGCATGGTCGGGATGACAGGATTTGAACCTGCGACCCCTTGACCCCCAGTCAAGTGCGCTACCAAGCTGCGCCACATCCCGAACGGCCTGTCCAGCAGGCCAAACCACTCGGATAACACTACAGCATCGCGGCGCGGAACCGCACACCGGGAGGGGCGTTAGCGCTTGCGGCTGCGCTTCTCGCGCACGCGCATGCTGACCTCGATGGGCGTGCCCTCGAAACCGAACGTCTCCCGCAGGCGGCGGGTGATGAAGCGGCGGTATCCGGGGTCCAGGAAACCCGTGGTGAAGAGCACGAACTTCGGCGGCCGGCTCGAGGCCTGGGTGCCGAAGAGGATGCGGGGCTGCTTCCCGCCGCGCACGGGGTGCGGGTGGGCGGCGACGAGCTCCCCGAGGAACGCGTTGAGGCGTCCCGTCGGGATCCGGCGGTCCCAGGACTCGAGCGCGACGTCGAGGGCGGGCACGAGGCGGTCCTTGTGCCAGCCGGTGAGCGCGGAGATGTTCACGCGGGGGGCCCAGTCCACGTGGGCGAGGTCCTGGTCGATTTCGCGCTCGAGGTAGCGGCGGCGTTCGTCGTCGAGCAGGTCCCACTTGTTGAAGGCCAGTACGATCGCGCGTCCGGACTCGATGGCCAGGTTGAGGATGCGGACGTCCTGTTCGCTGAGCACCTCGTCGACGGCGAGGAGCACGACGGCGACCTCTGCCTTCTCGAGGGCGGACTGGGTCCGCAGGGAGGCGTAGAAGTCCGCGCCCTGCTGCATGTGGACGCGACGACGGATGCCCGCGGTGTCCACGAAGCGCCAGGTGCGTCCGCCGAGCTCGATCATCTCGTCCACGGGGTCGCGCGTGGTCCCGGCGAGCGGGTCGACGACGACGCGGTCGGAGCCCGCGAGCTTGTTCAGCAGCGAGGACTTGCCCACGTTGGGCCGGCCGATCAGCGCGATGCGGCGGGGCCCGCCCGAACGTTCGATGCCTCCGTGCTCGGAGAACTCGGGGAGGATCGTGTTGATGTGGTCGAGCATGTCGGCGGTGCCGCGGCCGTGCAGCGCGGACACCGGCCAGGGCTGACCGAAGCCGAGCCCCCACAGCACCGAGGCGTCGGCCTCGTTCTGGATGTCGTCCACCTTGTTGGCCACGAGGATGACGGGCCTGTTCTTGCGGCGCAGCATGCGCACCACGGCCTCGTCGGTCGCGGTGGCGCCGACGGTGGCGTCGACGACGAACAGCACGGCGTCCGCCATGTCGACGGCGATCTCCGCCTGGTCGGCGACGCGCGCGGCGATCCCCTTGGCGTCCTGCTCCCAGCCGCCCGTGTCGACGAGGGTGAAGTTCCGTCCGGACCACTGGGCGGGGTAGGAGACGCGGTCGCGGGTCACGCCGGGCGTGTCCTCGACGACGGCCTCGCGGCGGCCGAGGATGCGGTTGACGAGGGTCGACTTGCCGACGTTCGGGCGGCCGACGATGGCGAGCACCGGGTTCATCCGGCCATCGGCCTCGTCGTCGAAGGCCTCGTCCTGGCGGGCCAGGAGCGCGGCGTCCTCGTCGTCGAGCTCGTAGTCCTCGAGGCCCGCACGGAGGGACGCGGCGCGCTGCTCGGCCTCGGCGTCGTCGAGGGTGTCGAGCAGTGCGCCGACCTGGTCCTCGCCGCTCGGCTCGTAGTCCTCGTCGGCTCCGGGGCCCTGCTCCGTCGCGTCCGGCGAAAGGTTCTCGCTCATCTGGTATGTCCTTCGGTTGGTGTTCACCGTCTCCCGACGGCAATCCTGGTGGGCTCGCGCCCGGAATCCTGTGGTGGTGTCCCGGGGCGGGACGGTCAGTGCGCCACCGTGCGTACGATGCCGAGGACCGCGGTCACGGTCTGCTCGAAGTCGAGCTCGGAGGAGTCGAGCGTGACGACGCCGTCCGCCGCCTGGTGGAACTCGACGACGGTCGAGTCCCGGGCGTCCCGCTCGGTGACCTGGCGCTTGAGCTGGGCGTCGGTCTGCGTACCGCCGAGCTGGTCCCCGCGCCGGCGCAGGCGTGCCTCCTCGCTCGCCGTGAGGAGGATGCGCACCTCGGCGTCGGGGGCGACGACGGTGGTGATGTCCCGCCCCTCGGCGACGATGCGGTGGCCGGCGCCGGCGATCAGTGCGCGCTGGCGCCGGATCAGCTCGGCCCTGGCGCCCAGGGTGGTGGCGACGGCGCTCACCGCGGACGAGACCTCGGGCTCGCGGATGGCGGCCGTGACGTCGTCGCCGCCGACGGTCACCGATTCGCGGTCCGGGCTGGTGCTGATGAACAGCTCGATGTCCCGTGCCGCGGCCTCGACCGCGGCGCTGTCCTGGAGGTCGATCCCCTGCGCGACGCAGTGGAGTGTGACCGCGCGGTACATGGCCCCCGTGTCGAGGTACGCGGCACGGAGCCGCCGGGCCACCTCCCGGCTGACGCTGGACTTGCCGGAACCGGAGGGCCCGTCGATCGCGACCACGAGGGACTTCCCGAGCCGGAAGCCCGAGTACGGGATGGACGGCGAGGACTCGCCCCTCGCCTCGGGACCCGGGATCTGGGAAACTGCTGAAACCTGCGTCACTGCACTACCTTCCAGCCCCGCTGCGTCAGGGACTCCGTCAGTTCTTGTCGTTTGCCCGGGAGAACCGACAGCTCGGCGCGGCCGACCTCCCGCCCGGGAGAGTGTTCGAGGCGGAAGTCCTCGACGTTGATGCCGGTGTCACCGATCTCCGTCAGGAGTTTCGCGATTTGCCCGGGCACGTCGTCGACGAGCACCGTCAGGCGCGCGAAGGAGTTCGGCGGCGTCCCGTGCTTGCCGGGCACCCGCGCCTGGCCGGCGTTCCCCTCGGACATCAGCTGGGCCATGTCGAGCCGGGACCCGCCGCCCGTCGGATCCTCGAGGGTACCGATCAGGCGGTTCAGGTCCTCACGGACGCCGTACAGGATCTCCACGAGACGCCCGGCGTTGGCGGAGAGGATCTGCACCCACAGGCGCGGATCGCTCGCGGCGATCCGCGTCACGTCCCGCAGCCCGTTGCCCGCGAGCGAGAGCGCCTGCGCCGGCGAGTCCTGCAGCCTGCTCGCCACGAGGGAGGACACCACCTGCGGCAGGTGCGAGATGAGCGCCACGGCCTGGTCGTGCTCCTCGGCGGACATCCGCGCGGGCACCGCCCCGAGATCGACGGCGAGCCGTTCGGCGCACAGGACGGCCTCGGCGGAGCTGTCGTCGCCGCAGAGCACCCAGGGAGCGCCCAGGAAGAGTTCCGCGCGGGCCGCGACGGGCCCGGAGGTCTCCCGGCCGGCCATGGGATGCGTCCCGACGTACCGCGGCAGGTGCTCCGCAGCGCCCGGGGTCGCTTCGAGTTCGCGGAGGATCGCCTCCTTCACGCTGCAGATGTCCAGCACGACGGCGTCCGGGTAGTCCCGGAGCGCGGCCGCCACCACCCGCGCGGTGACGTCGGGAGGAGTCGCGACGACGACGAGTTCCGGTGCCGGCTGCTCCCCCGCGACCTGCACCTCCGCGAGGATCCGGCCCGCGCCGATGTCGCGCGCCACCGCCTCGGTGGAGGGCGAGCTGTCGGACAGGACGACGTCGAGCCCGCGGGCGCGCAGGCCCAGCCCGATACTGGCACCCAGCAGCCCGGCCCCGACGACGAGGACCGGTCCGGTCAGGTGCGTGCCCTGCTCCGTGCGCGTGGTCATGGGCTAGAGGCCCACCGATGCCAGCAGGTGCCCGACCTCCTGGCGTCCGAGCACGCGGATGCTGCCCTGGCGCTGGTCCCCCACCCGGATGGGTCCGAGCTGGGTGCGGACGAGGCGCTCCACGGGGTGCCCGACGGCGTCGAAGAGCCGGCGGACCACCCGGTTGCGGCCCGAGTGCAGCACGACCTCGACGAGGATGTGGCCGGGTGTCGAGTCGACGAGCTTGAAGGAGTCGACCTTCGCGACGCCGTCCTCGAGTTCGATGCCCTCCTTCATCTGCGCGCCGATCCCCTGGCCCATCGGGCCGCGGACCTGCACGAGGTAGGTCTTCGGGACCTCGTAGGAGGGGTGGGTGAGGCGGTTGGTGAGCTCGCCGTCGTTCGTGAGCAGGAGCAGGCCCTCCGTCTCGGCGTCCAGCCGGCCCACGTGGAACAGCCGCTCGTTCTTGTTCTTGTTCTTCAGGAAGTCGCTGATGCACGGGCGGCCCTCGGGGTCCTCCATGGTGGAGACGACGCCGCGGGGCTTGTTGAAGACGTAGTACTTGAGGTTCTCGTCGAGCTGCAGGCGGATACCGTCCACGTGGATGGCCACCTGGGCGGGGTCCACGCGGACGCCGAGCTCGGTGACGACGGTGCCGTCCACCTCCACGCGGCCGTCGAGGATCATCTCCTCGCAGACGCGGCGTGAGGCGACGCCGGCGAGGGCCATGACCTTCTGCAGGCGGACACCCTCCGGGTTGTGCACGTCGACCTCGTCGGCGGGACGGCTGGCACGCTTCGGCTTCGCGGGCCGGACCGGGCCGAGGTTCTGCCCGAACCGCTCGCGGCCGAAGGGCCTGGGCCCGGCCGGCTTCTGCCGGCCCGCGCCCTTCTGCTCCCCGCGTCCGCCGGTCGCGGCCCCCGGACGGCCGGGCTTGCCGCCGGCGCGGCCTCCGGTCTTCGCACCGAAACGGGTCGACGGCGTGCCGGCGGAGGGCCGACCGGCGGCCGAGAGGGCGCGGCCGTCGGCGGAGTCGCGACGCTCACCCGTGCCGGGGGTGCGGCCCTCGGCGGAGCGGCCGTTCTCCCGCGAGGGGCGCGGGTCGTTCCGGGAGGGGCGGGCCTCGCCCGGACGGCCCCCACGATCGGAGCGCTCGGAGAAGGGACGGCCCTCGCCGGAGCGGCCGCCGCCCTGCGCCGAGCCGGTCCGGGGGGCGGACTTCCTGGCACGGGCAGCGTCGGATGGGCGCCCGGCCGACCCGCCGCGGCGCGGCGTATTGCGTCCGGAACCGGATCCTGGCTGCTGTGTCATGGTGAAAGTCCTTCTCGTCGGTCGTGCTCAGTACGTCGTTTCGTCATACTCCCCCAGGCTCTCGAGGCCCGGCAGATGGGGAGCGATCCGGGGCAGTTCGTCGACGCTGCCCAGCCCCAATCTTTCCAGAAAGAGGGACGTGGTCCCGTAAAGGACGGCACCGGTCTCCGGATCGGTCTCGAGTTCGGCGGCCAGTCCGCGCTGCAGCAGCGTGCGGACCACGGAGTCGACATTGACGCCCCGGATCGCGGATACCCGGGCCCGGGACACGGGCTGGCGGTACGCGATGACTGCCAGGGTCTCGAGCGCCGCCTGTGACAGGCGGGCCGATTGGCCGTCGAGCACGAAGTCCGCGACGACGGAGGCGAAATGCTGCCGCGAGAAGATGCGCCACCCGCCGGCGATGTTCCTGAGTTCGAAACCGCGCGGCACGGGCTGGTCGGCGCCCTGGGAGCCTGACCCAGTATAGCCGTCATACTCCCGCTGCAGGTCCACGAGCACCGCGCGCACCTCTCCGGCCGGCCGGTCGAGCGCTGCGGCGATCTGCTCCTCGGTGACCGGATGGTCCGTGACCATGAGGATCGCCTCCACCGCGCCCCGCAGGCCGCCGGGCAGCTCCTCGACGGGGACGCCCTGCCCGTCGGGTGGCACCTCCCCGGTCATGCCACGCCCCGCTCGTCGTCGCCCGTGTCCGCGCCGGCCGCACCCTGCCCGTCCCCGGCACGCCACCGCACCACGAGTTCGGACAGGGGTGCGGTCTGCTCGAAGGAGATGGCCCCGTCACGGAACAGCTCCAGCAGGGCGAGGAACCGGACCACGAGCACCAGCCGCGATGCGGCGCCCTCCGTGAGCTGCCGGAAGGACAGCGCGCCCCGGCCCTGCAGGAGCTCCTGCAGGAGCAGGGTCTCCTCGCGCACGCTCACGGCCGCCGCATGCAGGTGCCCGAGGCCCACCTCGGCGGGCGGTTCCTCACGCGGCTCGAGCACCCGGGCGGCGATGGCCGCGAACTCCTCGGGAGAGTGCCGCCAGACGAGGTCGGGGAGGAGCCGGGTGAACTGCGGCTCGAGGGGCACCTCGCGCGGGTGGCGCGTGTCCTCCTCCTCCAGCCGGGCCGCGAGATGCCGGGCCATCTCCTTGAAGGCCCGGTACTGCAGGAGCCGGGCGAACAGCAGGTCGCGGGCCTCCAGGAGTGCGACGTCGTCCGCGTCCTCGACCGCACCGGCCGGCAGGAGGCGAGCGGCCTTCAGGTCCAGGAGGGTTGCCGCGACCACGAGGAACTCGCTCGCCTCGTCGAGCCTGAAGTCGCCGTCGGCCGCCTGCATGCGGCGGATGTGGGCGATGAATTCGTCCGTGACCTGGGCCAGGGCGATCTCGGTGATGTCGAGCTCGCGTCGGGAGATGAGGTTCAGCAGCAGGTCGAAGGGTCCGCTGAAGTTGGTCAGCTGCACCGCGAAGACCGGACGGGCCGCGGCCTCCGCGGGTGTCCCGGCCACCGGGGCGGCCGCCACGGGCACCACCCTAGCGGGACCGGGAGGATCCGGAGGGCGCCTGCACTACGGTGCTCCGCCCCTGCTGATGAGCTCCTTGGCGAGACGGCGGTAGGCGTCCGCGCCGGAGTGGTTGGCCGCGTAGGAGGTGATGGGTTCGGCCGCCACCGTCGCATCGGCGAACTTGATGGTGCGCTTGATGACGGTCTCGAAGACCTTGTCGCCGAAGGCCTCGACGAGGCGCGCGATGACCTCGCGGCTGTGGAGCGTCCGGGCGTCGTACATGGTCGCGAGCACGCCGTCGATCTGCAGCCGCGGGTTCAGGCGGTCCTGCACCTTCTCGATGGTCTCGACCAGCAGGGCCACCGCGCGCAGCGCGAAGAACTCGCAGATCAGCGGGATGATGACGCCGTGCGCCGCGGTGAGCGCGTTCACGGTGAGCAGCCCCAGCGACGGCTGGCAGTCGATGAGGATGACGTCGTAGTCGTCCGAGACCTTGCGCAGCGCGCGGTCGAGGACCTGCTCGCGGGCCACCTCGTTGACCAGCTGCACCTCGGCGGCGGAGAGGTCGATGTTGGCGGGCAGCAGGTCGATGTTCTCGATCGCGGTGTGCTGGATGGCGTCCTGGATGGAGACCTTGCGGTCCATGAGGACGTTGTAGACGGTGACGTCGAGCTCGTGCGGGTTCGTGCCGAGGCCGGCGGAGAGGGCACCCTGCGGATCGAAGTCGACCAGCAGGACCTTGCGGCCCGCCTCGGCGAGCGCGGCGCCGAGGTTGATGGTGGACGTCGTCTTGCCGACCCCGCCCTTCTGGTTCACCATCGCGATGACCCTCGCCGGGCCGTGCGCATCCAGGACCGTCGGCTCCGGGAAATCCGTCACGGGGCGGCCGGTGGGGCCCAGTTCCAGGTCCGCCGGGCTGGGCAGGGTCGTTGAACCCTGGTCGCTACTCACGTATGTCTCCACGCTTCCATCAATGTCGGTGCAGGCCGGCCCGGCATCGCACAGGGCCGCGTTTCTCTAGGTCAACGGTACAACGCCGAGGGCGGCCGTCGTGAAGATCGGCGTCGAAGGGGGACGAGCCTTCATCCTCCACCTGAGGTCGAAGGCTGGTCCCGCGGACGGGGTCCCCGCCCGCGGGACGCCGACGGCGACGGCCGGGGTGCCCGGTCCGTCGCCGTCGGTCCTTCTCGTGCGGTTCCGCCTGCGATCCGTCGCCTCGCCCGGCGGGGTGCCCCGCCGGGCGACGGTCAGCGTGCGGCGGGCGCTGCCACCGCGGCGTCGGTCTCGAGGGCCGAGCTCCGCTCGACCGAGTCGACGGGGGCGTCGTCGTTGTCGAAGCGGTGGTCGGTGCTCATGGTCGCCTCGTCGAAGGGTTCGCGACCCTCGAGGACCTCGTCCACCCGGGCACGGTCGATCTCCCGGGTCCAGGTGCCGATGAGGACGGTCGCGACGGCGTTGCCGGTGAAGTTGCTGAGCGCGCGCGCCTCGGACATGAAGCGGTCGATGCCCACGATCAGGCCCACGCCGTCGACCAGGTCGGGGCGGTGGGACTGCAGCCCGCCGGCGAGGGTGGCCAGGCCGGCGCCGGTGACGCCCGCCGCACCCTTGGAGGCGATGATCATGAAGACAAGCAGCGAGATCTGCTCGCCGAGGGCCAGCGGCTTGCCGAGCGCCTCGGCGACGAACAGGGAGGCCATCGTCAGGTAGATGGCGGTGCCGTCGAGGTTGAAGGAGTACCCGGTGGGCACGGTGACGCCGACGACGGGCTTCGAGACGCCGAGGTGCTCCATCTTCGCGATCAGGCGGGGCAGGGCCGCCTCGGAGGACGAGGTGCTGAAGATCAGCAGGTACTCGCGGCCGAGGTACTTCATGAGCTTGAAGATGCTGACGCCGGTGACGAGCTTCAGCAGGCCGCCCAGGATGATCACGATGAACAGGACGCAGGTGACGTAGAAGGCGACCATGAGGGTGGCCATGCTGATGATGGCCTGCACGCCGGTCTCGCCCACGACGGCGGCAATGGCGCCGAAGGCACCGATCGGCGCGAGCCACATGATCATGACGAGGATGCGGAAGACGAGCGCCTGGATGTGCCCGATGCCCCGGAGGATCGGGCGGCCGGCTGCCCCCATCTTCTGCAGCGCGAAGCCGACGAGGAGCGCGACGAACAGCGTCTGGAGGATGCTCGGGCCGGTCAGGGCGGAGAGCAGGGTGGTCGGGATGATGCTGAGCAGGAACCCGACCGTCCCGCCCTCGCCGCCCTCGGCGGACTCCGGCACCGTGTACGTCGAGGACGAGATGTCCAGGCCCTCACCCGGCTGGATGAGGTTGCCGACGACGAGGCCGATCGCGAGCGCGAAGGTCGACATGAGCATGAAGTAGCCGAGCGCCAGTCCGCCCACCTTGCCGACGGTCGCGGCCTTCGCGATCGAGCCGACCCCGAGCACGATGGTGCAGAAGATGATCGGGGCGATCATCATCTTGATCAGGTTGATGAATCCGGTGCCGAGGGGCTTGAGGGCCTTGGCGAACTCGGGGGCGACGAGGCCGAGGACGGCTCCGAGGATCACCGCCGCGATGACCGCGATGTACAGGAAGTGGGTCCTGTCGACCCGCTTCCGGGGTTGTGCCGGTCCGCTCTCGGACCGCGCCGTCGTCATGGCCATGCTGTTCTCCCTTGGTGTCGGCCGCCCGGCGGGCACCGGCGGGAAGGTCGTTCTTCGTCCGCGGGGGTCTGGCCAGGAAGCGTAGTGTTGAGTCGTTCCTCCCCATCGTGCCGGTGCGAGTGACCCGGATCACGATTGCGTTCATACTGGTCATGGTCGTGCGGGGCTGGGGACCAATCTCGGAAGGAGCGGGGAACCGCGTGAGTCGATGGAGCCTCGCCCGCCAGTTCTTCGTCGCGCAGCTCGCGTTCATCGTGGTCCTCTCCGCGTCCCTGTCGGTGGTCCTCTACCTCGACGCCGCCCGCGGCGTGGACGACGCCGCGGCCGAGCGGATGGTCGCGGTCTCCACGTCGATCGCCCTCGAGCCCGCCGTCCTGGCGGCCGTCCAGGGCCCGGATCCCTCGGCGACGCTGCAGCCCTATGCGGTCGAGGTGATGGACCGCCTGGGGGTGGACTTCATCACGATCATGGCGACCGACCGCACGCGCTTCACGCACCGCAACCCGGAGGAGATCGGCGGGCCCTATCTCGGGTCCGTGGACGAGGCCCTGGCCGGGAGGACGCACTCGGAGACGTATGCCGGGACCCTCGGCCCGTCCATCCGCGCCATCGTCCCCGTCGTGGACGACGCCGGGACCGTGCGGGCGATGGTCGCCTCGGGCATCACCGTGGACCGGGCCGGCATCGCGCGGAATGCGCAGCTCCCGCTCGTCGCCGTCGTCGCCCTGGGCGCGCTGGCCCTGGGAGGCCTCGCGTCGTTCCTGCTCAGCCGTCGCCTCCGGGACGCGACGCTGGGCATGGGGCCGGCCGAGCTCTCGCGCACGTTCGTGTTCTACGACTCGGTGCTCCACTCGGTGCGGGAGGGGCTGCTCCTGACCGACGCGGCCGGGCACCTCGTGCTCTACAACGACCAGGCGGCCCGGCTCCTCGGGCTCGACGGATCGCAGGACCCCGTGGCGGCGTCGCGCCTGGCGGTGCCGCCGTCGCTGCGCCGGCTGCTCGCCTCGGGCCGGCGCGCCGTGGACGAGGTGCACCTCACGGACTCCCGCGTGCTCGTGGTCAACCAGGAGCCCGCGGTCCCGCCTGCTCCCCCGGGCCGGACCGCCCCGGCCCAGGGCGCCCTGGGCACCGTGACGACCCTGCGCGACCACACCGAGATCGAGGCGCTGACGGGCCAGATCGAGACCATGCGGACCCTCACCGACGCGCTGCGCTCGCAGACGCACGAGCACGCCAACCGCCTGCACACCATCGTCTCGCTGATGGAACTCGGCAGGGCCGACGAGGCCGTGGACTTCGCGACCCGGGACCTGCAGCAGTCGCAGCGGTTCACGGACGAGGTGGTGGACGCCGTGGACGCGCCGTTCATCGCGGCACTCCTGGTCGGCAAGGCGGCCCAGGCCCACGAGCGCGGGATCGAGCTCACCTCGGACATCGCCTCCGACGCGCAGGCGGGCTCCCTCGATCCCGTGGACCTCGTGACGGTGATCGGGAACCTCCTCGACAACGCGTTCGACGAGGCCGCCCGCTCCGGGGAGCCCCGCGTCGGTCTCACCGTGCGGCGCGTGGACGATGGCGCCCCGACCCTCGAGATCGTGGTGGAGGACAACGGCAACGGGCTGCCCGACTCCGAGAAGGGGAGGATCTTCGACTTCGGCTACAGCACGAAGGAGCCGCGCGGGGCGGCGGACGGGACGCCCGCGGGACGCGGCATCGGCCTCACCCTCGTCCGCCAGGCGGTCCGGCGCTTCGCCGGGTCGATCGACGTGACGGACACGGACGACGGCGGTGCACGGTTCACGGTCCGGCTGCCCCTCGCGCACCGGACCGCCGGGCGGGTGGGCGGATGAGCGTCATCCGCGTCCTCGTCGTGGAGGACGACAGGATCGCTGCGGACGCCCACGCCGAGTACGTCCGCAGGCTCGAGGGGTTCGAGCTCGCGGGCATCGCGCGGAGCGGCGCGGAGCTCGCGGCCTTCCTCCGGCTGGGGGGTGAGGAACCGGGGCGCGGCGCGTCCGCCGTCGACCTCATCCTGCTCGACATGAACCTGCCGGACGCGCACGGGCTGGACATCATCCGCCGCCTCCGCGGTCTCGGGCTCCCGGTGGACATCATCGCGATCACCGCAGTACGGGACCTGCAGGTGGTGCGCTCGGCGATCTCCTCCGGGATCGTGCAGTACCTCATCAAGCCGTTCACCTTCCCGGCGTTCCGGGAGAAGCTCGACGCCTACCGGGACTTCCGCCGCAACCTCGTGGAGCAGGCCTCGGCCACCACGCAGGAGGAGGTGGACCAGGCCTTCGCGTCGCTCCGGCCGGCCACCGTGGCGGCCCTCCCGAAGGGCCTGTCGGCGGAGACCCTGCGCGCCGTCTCGGGGGTCCTGAAGCAGTTGCACGAGCCCACCTCCGCCGTCGAGGTCTCCGAGGCCCTGTCCATGTCCCGGGTCACGGCACGGCGGTACCTCGAGTACCTCGCCGACCGGAAGTCGGTCCTGCGGACGCCGCGCTACGGCACCCGGGGCCGCCCCGAGTTCGAGTACACGTGGGCGCGGACCCCGCCGGGGCGGTAGCGCGTCAGCCGGCGACCGAGGGGCGCAGCAGGGGCTCCAGCGCCTCGAGGACGGAGGGGTCCTCGATGGTGGAGGGGACGGCGTACGCGGTGCCGGCGGCCATCTGCCGCATCGTCTTCCGCAGGATCTTGCCCGAACGCGTCTTCGGCAGCGCCTCGACGACGACGGCGGACCGGAAGTCGGCCACGGGGCCGATCGTCCGGCGGACCATCGCGACGAGGTCGGCCTCGAGCATCCCCGGGTCGATGGAGACACCGGCCTTGAGGACCACGTAGCCGCTCGCGCGCTGGCCCTTCACCGGGTCCTGCAGCCCGAGCACCGCGCATTCCGCCACGGCGGGGTGCTGCGCGATCACCTGCTCGATGGCGCCGGTGGAGAGCCGGTGGCCGGCGACGTTGATGACGTCGTCGGTGCGGCCCATGACGAACAGGTAGCCGTCCTCGTCCAGGTAGCCGGAGTCCCCGCTGGTGTAGAAACCCTCGAAGTCGCCGAGGTACGCGTCCCGGTAGCGGTCGTCGCTGCCCCACAGGGTCGTCAGCGTGCCGGGCGGAAGCGGCAGGCGGAGGGCGATGCTCCCCTCGGTGCCGGCCGGCACCGGGGACCCGCCGGGGTCGAGGATCACGACGTCGTACCCGGGCGAGGGCAGCGACGGCGAGCCGGGCTTCAGCGGCACGCCGCCCAGTCCGCGCGGGTTCGCGCAGATGGGCCACCCGGTCTCCGTCTGCCACCAGTTGTCGACCACCGGGACGCCGAGGACCTCCCCGATCCACTCGGAGGTCCCCGTGTCCAGCCGCTCACCTGCCGAGAAGAGCGTCTCCAGCGAGGAGAGGTCGTGCGAGCGGACGGCCGCGCCCGTCGGGTCCGCCCGCCGGATGGACCGCAGGGCGGTGGGCGCGGTGAACAGGGCCTTCACGCGGTGCTCCGCGACGAGCCGGCCGAAGGCCCCGGCGTCGGGGGTCCCCACGGGCTTCCCCTCGTAGAGGACCGTCGTGGCGCCGGCCAGGAGCGGCCCGTAGACGATGTAGGAGTGGCCCACCACCCAGCCGACGTCGGACGCCGTCAGCATGGTGTCGCCCGGTCCCACACCGAAGATCGCCCGCATGGACCAGGTGAGCGCGACGGCATGGCCGCCGTTGTCGCGCACCACGCCCTTCGGGGATCCCGTGGTGCCGGAGGTGTAGAGGATGTAGAGCGGGTCGGTCGCGGCGACCTCCACCGGCGGGACGGGGTCCGCGGCGGCGGCGGCCTCGTCCCAGTCCAGCCACCGCGTCCCCGGCTCCCGGTACCCCGCGACGCCGTGGCTGAACCCGTCCCGTTGCTTGACGACGACGGGCGTCCCGGCGCTGTCGGCGAGCGCCAACGCCTCCTGGACCGCGGGAAGATACTCGACGCGCCGTGCGGGTTCGATGCCGCCGTCCGCGGTCACGACCGCGGACGGCCGCGCGTCCCTGATGCGCGCGGCGAGTTCGGCGGCGGCGAAGCCGCCGAAGACCACGGAGTGGACGGCGCCGATCCGCGCGCACGCGAGCATGGCCACGGCGGCCTCGGGGATCATGGGCAGGTAGACGAGCACACGGTCGCCCTTCCGGACGCCCAGTCGGGTGAGGACACCGGCGAAGACGGCCACCTCGTCGCGGAGCTCGGCGTACGTGAGCGTGCGGCGGGTGCCGAGCATCGCGGAGTCGTACACGAGAGCCGCCTGGTCGCCCCGCCCCGCCTCGACGTGGCGGTCCAGCGCGTTGTGACTGGTGTTCAGGCTCGCCCCGGGGAACCAGCGGTACAGGGGTGCGTCCGAGCCGTCCACGGCGGCCGAGGGCGGACGGATCCAGTCGACCGCGTCCGCGGCCTCCAGCCAGAACCGCTCCGGGTCCGCGAGGCTCTGCGCGTGCAGCCGTCGGTAGTCCTGCCCGGGGACCGCCCCGGGTCCGGCATCGTGTGCGGCATCGTGTTCAGCAGCCATGGTCGCCCCTCGTCGCGCGTGGTTGGTGAGGACCAGTATTCACCATGCCCTGCTGTATACACAGAGGGCGGCCGGGTCCGGTCGGGAACCGTCCGTTCTTGTTCCCCGGCGCCGTTCTGTATACATTGGACCCGATGTGTGCCGTGATGGCGGACACCATCGGGACCACTGGGATCCCCGGGACGCCACGGGAGGAGACGCGCATGCGGGCCAGCGATCGGGCCTACGCCCTCCTGCGCTCGGACATCGTCGAATGGCGGCTGGCCCCGGGCGACGTGCTCGCCGAGGTGGAGCAGTCGGCGCGCCTCGGCGTCTCCCGGACCCCCCTGCGCGAGGCGCTCTCCCGGCTCGTCGCCGAAGGCCTCGCCAGCCCGCACACCGGCCGCGGCGTCGTCGTCTCCGCGATCTCCCTGGCGGCCGTCGCCGATCTCTTCGACGTCCGCCTGCCCCTCGAGTGCGCTGCCGTCCGGCTCGCCGCCGTGCGCGGTGACCGCGCCGTGTTCGCGGCGCTCGCCGGGGAATTCGCCCGCGCCGGGAGCCTCATCGGGGACGACGACGGCGGCCGGGACGCGTACTACGCCCTCGTCGCACGCCTGGACCAGCGGATCGACGACGCCGCAGGGAACCCCTACCTGCTGCAGGCCCAGAAACCGATCCGCACCCATCTGGCCCGGATCCGGCGGCTGGCCCGGGACCATCCGCACCGCCTCCTGGCCTCGGCCCGCGAACACGAGCAGATCGCCCTCGCCCTGAGCACCGGCAACCCTGATCTCGCGGAGGCCTCGATGCGCGTGCACCTCCACACCAGCCTCCAGCACCTGCTCGCCCCGACCCCGCACCAGTCCTGAACCAGCCCCGCAGCACCGAGAGGAACACCATGGTCGAACTCCACCCCGTCCGCGTCCACCGCAGTGAGGAGAACCTCCCCCGGGAGGGCCAGCTCGCCTGGAAGATCGCCGAGGTCGCCACCGATCCCGTCGAGGTCACGCCCGAGGTCACCGACATGGTGATCAACCGGATCATCGACAACGCGTCCGTGGCCATCGCGTCCCTGAACCGTGCACCGGTCGTCGCGGCCCGCGCGCAGGCGCTGAGCCACCCGGTCTCCGTGCACGGCGCGGGCGCCGCCGTCTTCGGCGTCGACTCCCCCGTCTCCGCCGAATGGGCCGCATGGGCCAACGGCGTCGCCGTGCGCGAACTCGACTACCACGACACGTTCCTCGCCGCGGACTACTCGCACCCGGGCGACAACATCCCGCCCGTCCTCGCCGCGGCGCAGCACACGGGCGCCTCGGGCCGGGACCTCGTCCGGGCGATCGCCACAGGCTACGAGATCCAGGTGGACCTCGTGAAGGCCATCTGCCTCCACGAGCACAAGATCGACCACGTGGCGCACCTCGGCCCGTCCGCCGCGGCAGGCATCGGCACGCTGCTCGGGCTCGACGCCGGCGTCATCTTCCACGCCGTCGGACAGGCCCTGCACACGACGACGGCGACCCGCCAGTCCCGCAAGGGCGAGATCTCCACGTGGAAGGCCCACGCCCCGGCCTTCGCCGGGAAGATGGCCGTCGAGGCCGTCGACCGCGCCATGCGCGGCCAGACCTCCCCCACCCCCATCTACGAGGGCGAGGACGGCGTGATCGCGTGGCTGCTGGACGGGCCGACGGCCGCCTACGAGGTGCCCCTGCCCGCTCCCGGCGAGCCGAAGCGTGCCATCCTCGACACCTACACCAAGGAGCACTCGGCCGAGTACCAGGCCCAGGCGTGGATCGACCTCGCCCGCCGCCTCCACGGCGCGCACCCCGAGGCCACGGACCCGGAGAACGTGGCGTCCGTCGTCATCCACACCTCCCACCACACCCACTACGTGATCGGCTCCGGCGCCAACGATCCGCAGAAGTACGATCCCTCCGCCTCCCGGGAGACGCTCGACCACTCGATCCCGTACATCTTCACCGTCGCCCTGCAGGACGGCCGCTGGCACCATGAGGACTCCTACGCCCCCGAGCGCGCCGCGCGGCCGGACACCGTGGCGCTGTGGCACAAGGTCACCACGCTCGAGGACCCCGAGTGGACGCGCCGCTACCACTCCCTGGACATCGCGGAGAAGGCCTTCGGCGGGCGCGTGGAGATCACGCTCACGGACGGGACGGTGCTCACCGACGAGATCGCCGTGGCGGACGCCCATCCCCTCGGCGCCCGCCCGTTCGCCCGGGCCGACTACATCGCGAAGCTGCGCATGCTCGCCGCGGGCATCGTCGAGGACGCCGAGCTGGACCGGTTCCTCGCCGCCGTCGAGCAGTTGCCGGACCTGCCGGCCGGCTCACTGGGGCAGCTGAACATCCTCGCCCGCCCCGGCGTCATCGATGCGGCGTCCGCGCCGCAGGGACTCCTCTAGGCGGCCGCCGTGCTGTACTCGAGCGTTTCCCCCGAACAGAAGCGCCGGGCGCTCCGGGACGGGCTCGCCTCCGGGCGCGTCCAGCAGTTCCCGGGCGCCTTCAACCCGCTCTCGGCCCGCCTCATCGCCGACAAGGGCTTCGACGGCGTCTACATCTCCGGGGCGGTGATCGCCGCCGACCTCGGCCTGCCCGACATCGGCCTCACCACCCTGACGGAGGTCGCGCACCGCGCCGGGCAGATCGCGCGCATGACCGACCTGCCCTGCATCGTCGACGCCGACACGGGCTTCGGCGAGCCGATGAACGTGGCCCGCAGCGTGCAGGAACTCGAGAACGCGGGCCTCGCCGGCTGCCACATCGAGGACCAGTTCAACCCCAAGCGCTGCGGCCACCTGGACGGGAAGAACGTCGTCGACCTCGACACCGCCGTGAAGCGCATCCGGGCCGCCGCCGACGCCCGTCGGGACCCGGACTTCCTCATCATGGCGCGCACCGACATCCGCGGCACGGACACGCTGGAGGCCGCCTGCGAGCGGTCGAGGGCCCTCGTCGAGGCGGGGGCCGACGCCATCTTCCCGGAAGCCCTGCGGAGCCTCGAGGAGTTCCGTGCCGTCCGCGCCGCGGTGGACGTGCCGATCCTGGCCAACATGACCGAGTTCGGCAAGAGCGAGCTCTTCACCGTCGAGCAGCTGCAGGAGGTCGGCGTCACCATGGTGATCTATCCCGTCACGCTGCTGCGCAGTGCGATGGGCGCCGCCGAGCGTACGCTGGACTCGATCCGGACGCAGGGCACCCAGGAGCCGGCCGTCCAGCACATGCAGACGCGGAGCCGGCTCTACGAGCTGGTGGACTACGAGGGCTACAACCGCTTCGACTCCTCCGTGTTCGACTTCGAGATTCCCGGGGGCCGCCCGTCGGGCGGGTCCGGCTCCGCACGACCGACTGCACAGGAGGACCACGCGTGACAGAACCACAGATCCACAAGGGGCTCGCGGGAGTCGTGGTGGACACCACCGCTATCTCGAAGGTCAACCCGGACACCAATTCGCTCCTGTACCGGGGCTACCCCGTGCAGGAACTCGCCGGGCACCGCGACGTCGAGGACGTCGCCTACCTGCTGTGGAACGGTGAACTGCCCGGTCCGGAGGAGCGGACGCGGTTCGACGCCTTCGAGCGCGCGCACCGGGCCCTCCCGGAGCAGGTGGTCGCGGCCATCGACCTGCTGCCGCTCACGGCCCACCCGATGGACGTGGCCCGGACGGCCGTCTCCGTGCTGGGCGCCTGCCACCCGCTGGCGAACGACAGCTCGGTCGCGGCGAACATGGAGAAGGCCGCCACGCTGTTCGCGGTGTTCCCCGCCGTCGTCGCCTACGACCAGCGCCGCCGCCGCGGGCAGGCCCGCGTGGAGCCCCGCGACGACCTCGGCTACTCCGCCAACTTCCTGTGGATGACCTTCGGCGAGGAGGCCCCCGCCGAGGTGGTCCACGCGTTCGACGTGTCGATGGTCCTGTACGCGGAGCACTCCTTCAACGCGTCGACATTCACCGCGCGGGTCATCACCTCCACCCTCTCCGACCTGCACTCCGCCGTGACCGGCGCGATCGGCGCCCTCAAGGGTGCCCTGCACGGCGGGGCGAACGAGGCCGTCATGCACACCTTCGAGGAGATCGGCATCCGGGAGGACGAGTCGGCCGAGGAGGCGGCCGCCCGTGCGAAGGCGTGGATGGAGGAGGCGCTGGCCGCGAAGAAGAAGGTCATGGGCTTCGGGCACCGCGTCTACAAGAACGGCGACTCCCGCGTCCCCACCATGAAGTCCGCGCTCGACGCCATGATCGCGTACTACGGCCGCAGCGAGATCCTGGGGCTGTACTCGGGCCTCGAGACGGCCATGGACGAGGCCAAGGGGATCAAGCCGAACCTGGACTACCCGGCCGGGCCCACCTACCACCTCATGGGCTTCGACACGGAGATGTTCACCCCGCTGTTCATCGCTGCGCGCATCACCGGCTGGACGGCGCACATCATGGAGCAGTCGTCCGCCAACTCGCTCATTCGTCCGCTGAGCCTCTACAACGGGCCGGACGAACGGCACGTCGGGGGCTGATGCCGGCGCGCGGACGCCGTCGTGGTCAGTCCACGACGGCGTCGGCGATGCCCTCGCTGTCGGACGCCATCACGATCGTGGCGCGGACCGGCCGCCCCGCGAGGAGCTGCGGGATCCAGTGCGGCGCGTCCTGCCACATGTCCTGCCAGGGGATGGCGTCGACGGCATACCACCGCGGGTCGATCTCCTCGCACGCGACGGGCGCGGCGTTCCCGGCCTCGGCCGTGAACAGGGACGCCGCCATGTTCCAGGCCGGCTGGGCGGGGAACCGCCACGTGATCGTGCCGGCCGCGCGCACCGCCGACGGCACGAGGATGATGCCGCTCTCCTCCGCGACCTCGCGCACCGCCGCCTCCCGGGCGGTTTCCGCGCCGTCGATCTTCCCGCCGAGGGCCACGACCCTGCCGGTACCGAACCCGGTGCGCTTGAGGCCGAGCAGCACCTGCCGGCCGTCGCCGTCCGGGACTCTGCCGTCCCGGAAGAGGAAGCACAGGACCACCCGCCGGTAGTCGACGCCGTCGATGCCCACCCACCCGCCGGCGGGCGCAGGGTCGGCGGCCCAGCCCGGCGCCCCCGGCTCAGGCACGGGCCCGCGGATGGGCGGCGGCATACACTTCCCGCAGCGTGTCGGCCGTGACGAGCGTGTAGACCTGCGTGGTGGTGACCGACGCATGGCCGAGGAGTTCCTGGACCACGCGGACGTCCGCCCCGCCCTCCAGCAGGTGCGTGGCGAAGGAGTGGCGGAGGGTGTGCGGAGAGACCTCGCGGGTGACGCCGGCGCGCTCGGCCGCGGTCTTCAGGATGGTCCAGGCGCTCTGGCGGCTGAGGCGCCCGCCCCGCATGTTGAGGAACAGGGCGGGGCTGCCCGTGCCCTTCGCGGCCAGCCCGGGGCGTCCCTGGACGAGGTACGCGTCGACGGCCCGTGCGGCGTAGGAGCCAACGGGCACGAGGCGCTCCTTCGACCCCTTGCCGGTGAGCCGGACGACGGCGGGCCCGTCGGTGGCGTCGTCGACGGAGACGTCGTCGACGTCCAGGCCGACCGCCTCGCTGATCCGGGCCCCGGTCGAGTACAGGAATTCGAGCAGGGCGCGGTCCCGGCGGCCCGACGGCGACGCGGTGTCGACGGCCTCGAGGATCCGCACCACCTCGGGGACGGGGATGGCCTTCGGCAGGCGTCGCCCGGCCAGGGGCGGGTGCACGTCGCGGGCCGGGTCCCCCTCCGTGATGCCCTCCAGGGCCCAGAACCGGTGCAGTCCGCGTACCGCGACGACGGTCCGTGCCGCGGACCGCGGGCTCAGGGGCGACTGCCCGTCCTCCCCCGAGACGACGGCCTGGGCGAAGGCGGAGACGTCATGGCGCGTGATGCGGGCGGCGTCCTGCGCGCCCCGGGACGCGAGGAACGCCCCGTACCGCCGGAGGTCGCGGCGGTACGCCGCGAGGGTGTTGGCCGACAGGCCCCGTTCCACGGACATGTACTGCAGGTAGTCGCGGACCAGGCCGGCCAGCGGTCCGTCGTCGCCCGCGGGTGCCGTTCCCGGCATGGCCGTCAGTCCCCGAGCACCGCACCGCGAGGCCAGGCGGAGCGCTGGCTGGGGTGCTCGGGCCAGGGGGTCGACGCCGGGCGCAGGCCCGCGAAGCCGTCCTCGCGCGCCACCCGGGCCGCGAGGATCGCGGCGGCCGCCGACGGGCTGTGGATGCGTCCCGCGAGGACCGCCTCCACGGCGGCGTCGAGGTCCACCCACTTCAGCTCGATCTCGGCTTCCTCGTGCGTGCGCGTGTGCCGCTCGTCCTCGGGGACGTCCCCGATGTCGCGCGCCAGGTAGACGCGCAGGGCCTCCGAGGAGGAACCCGGTGAGAGGAACAGGTCGACGAGGACGTCCCATCGGTCCGCCGTGAGGTCGGCTTCCTCCGCGAGTTCGCGGGCAGCGGCGTCGACGAAGTCCTCCCCCTCCTCGTCGAGCAGCCCCGCCGGGATCTCCCACAGCGCCATGCGGACGGGGTGCCGGTACTGGCGCAGCAGGAGGACCTGGCCGTCGTCGTTCAGGACGAGCACGGCGACGGCGCCCGGATGCCGGATGAAGTCCCGCGTGATGGCCTCGCCGTCGACGGTCAGCGTGAACTGCTCGCTGACGACGTCCCAGACCCGCCCCTCGTAGACCGTGGTGGTCCCGAGGAGCCGGCGTGGGCTCTGCTCGTCGCCGAACCCGGCGTCGCTGTTCCCCCGTGTCCGCACGTCAGACCTTCGCGCCGCGGCGTTCGAGGGCCGCCTTGACCAGGCCGGCGAACAGCGGGTGGGGCCGTGTGGGGCGCGATCCCAGTTCGGGGTGGGCCTGCGTCGCGACGTAGTACGGGTGCACGTCCTTCGGCAGTTCGGCGAACTCGACCAGCTTGCCGTCCGTCGTCGTGCCGGAGAACACCAGGCCCGCGTCCGCGATCTGGTCGCGGTACTCGTTGTTCACCTCGTAGCGGTGGCGGTGCCGCTCGAAGACCGTCGTCCTGCCGTACGTCCCGGCGACCACGGAGCCCTCCTGGAGCTTGGCCTCCCAGCGGCCCAGCCGCATGGTGCCGCCCATGTCGCCCTCGCCGCTGACGATGTGGCGCTGCTCGGCCATGGTCGCGATGACCGGGTACTTCGTGTCCGGCTCGAACTCGCTCGACGACGCGCCGTCGAGGCCGACGACGTTCCGGGCGTATTCGATGACCATGCACTGCAGTCCGAGGCAGAGGCCCAGGGTGGGGATCTTGTTCTCCCGGGCGTAGGTCAGGGCGCCGAGCTTGCCCTCCAGCCCGCGGATGCCAAAGCCTCCGGGGATGCAGATGGCGTCGACGCCGTCGAGGGCCTGCGCGGCGCCCTCCGGGGTCTGGCACTCGTCGGAGGGGACCCACTTGATGGTGACCTTCGCCTTGTTCGCGAAGCCGCCGGCGCGCAGGGCCTCCGTGACGGACAGGTAGGCGTCGGGCAGGTCGATGTACTTGCCGACGAGCGCCACCTCGACGTGGTGCTTCGGGTTGTGGACGACGTCGAGGAGCTTGTTCCACCGCGTCCAGTTGACGTCCTTGAACTTCAGGTCGAGCGCCTGCACGATGTACGCGTCGAGGCCCTGGGCGTGGAGCGTCTTGGGGATGTCGTAGATGCTCGGGGCGTCGGCCGCGTTGACGACCGCGTCGATGTCGACGTCGCACATGCGGCCGATCTTCTCGCGCATCGCCGCCGGCACCTCCCGGTCCGAGCGGATCACGATGGCGTCGGGCTGGATACCGATGGAGCGCAGCATCGCCACCGAGTGCTGGGTGGGCTTGGTCTTGAGTTCCTGGGAGGGCCCGATGTACGGGACCAGGGAGACGTGGAGGAAGAAGACGTTGTTGCGGCCGATGTCCTGGCGGACCTGGCGGGCCGATTCGAGGAAGGGCTGCGACTCGATGTCGCCGACCGTCCCGCCGATCTCGGTGATGATGACGTCCGGGGTCTTCCTGCCGGGCGCGTGCTCGGCGGGGAGGCGCATGCGGCGCTTGATCTCGTCGGTGATGTGCGGGATGACCTGCACGGTGTCGCCGAGGTACTCGCCGCGGCGTTCCTTCGCGATGACCGTCGAGTACACCTGGCCGGTCGTGACGTTCGCCGACCCGTCGAGGTTCTCGTCGAGGAACCGCTCGTAGTGCCCGATGTCGAGGTCGGTCTCTGCGCCGTCGTCCGTCACGAACACCTCGCCGTGCTGGAACGGGTTCATCGTGCCGGGGTCGACGTTGAGGTAGGGATCAAGCTTCTGCATCGTCACGGAGAGGCCGCGGGCCCTCAGGAGGTGACCCAGGCTGGAGGCCGTCAGTCCCTTGCCGAGTGAGGAGGCCACACCGCCGGTCACGAAGATGTGCTTGGTCGTTGCGGATTTAAGGAACCGGGAGTTTAGTTGCTGCGCCACGGAATTCGAGACTATCACCGAGCGGCGGTCCGGGCAGCATCAGCGAGCAGTTCCTCGGCGTGTGCCCGTGCCGACGCCGAGTCCTCCTGACCTGCGAGCATCCTCGCGAGCTCGCGGACGCGTTCGTCGTCGGAGAGCACCTCCACGTCGCTGGCCGTCACTCCCCCGCCCTCCCCGTCCCGCGAGACGTTCTTGGTGACGCGGATGTGCCGGGCGGCGAAGGCGGCGACCTGCGGGAGGTGGGTCACCACGATGACCTGCACGTGCCCGGCCAGCATGGCCAGCCGGCGGCCGATCTCGACGGCGGCCTTGCCGCCGACGCCCGCGTCCACTTCGTCGAACACGAAGGTGGGCACGGGGTCGACGGCGGCGAGGACCACCTCGATGGCGAGCATGACGCGGGACAGCTCTCCGCCGGAGGCGCCCTTCCCCAGGGCGCGCGGAGCGGAGCCGGGATGCGGCTGCAGGTTGAAGGCGATGTCGTCCGCGCCGTGGACGGTCAGCGCCTCGCCGGGCGTGACCTCGATGAGCAGTTCGGCGTCCGGCATGGCCAGCGCCGTGAGTTCGTCGCTCACCTTGCGCGCGAGGCTCTCGGCCGCCGCGCGTCGCAGGGAGGACAGGTCGTCCGCGAGCCCGTGCACCTGCCGGTCGAGGTCGGCGATGACGTCGTCGAGCTCCTCCACGCGGGAGGAATCGCCGCTGAGCTCGAGCAGCCGTTTGACGGCGTCCTCCTGCCAGGCCAGCACCTCGTCGATGGTGGGGGCGTACTTCCGGACGAGGACGGAGAGGGCGGCACGCCGCGACTCCACCTCCTCGAGCCGGCCGGCACCCTCGCTGTCCAGCGCCGTCCCGTACCCGGCCAGCTCCGCCGAGATGTCGGCCAGGAGGTAGCCCACTTCGGCGAGCCGCTCGGCCAGCCTGCCGAGGTCGGCGTCGTGCTCGGCGACGGCCTCGAGCTGGCGCTTCGCCTCGTCCACCAGGGAGACGGCGTCCGCGGCCGCCCCGATGTCCTCGGACACGAGGGCCTGGTGGGCCACCAGGGCCGCGGTGCGGAGCTCCTCCACATTGCCGAGCCGCATCGACTCGGCCTTCAGGGCGACGTCCTCCCCCGGCTGCGGGTCGAGCTCGCCGATCTCCGTCAACGCCGCCTCGAGGCCCTCGGCCTCCCGCAGCCGTTCCCGGGCCTCGCTCCTCAGCCGGTCGCGCTCGGCCAGGGCGTCACGCCACTGGCGGAACGCCTCGCCGTAGGCGTGGAGGGCCTCCTCGACGGGCTTCCCACCGAATTTGTCGAGCGCCTGCCGCTGCGCGGCGGCACCCTTCAGCCGCAGCTGGTCCGACTGCCCGTGCACGACGACGAGTTCGTCGCCCAGCTCGGCGAGGACCCCGACGGGCGCGGCGCGGCCGCCCACATACGCACGGCTGCGGCCCTCGCTCGTCACGGTACGGGCGAGGATCAGTTCCGCGGCGCCGTCGTACTCCTCCAGGGCGGCGCCCGCCTCGGCGGCCCGCAGGATGGCAGGGCTCGCGGGATCGAGGCGCAGGACGGCCTCGGCGGACGCGGAGCCGGCGCCGAGCCGGACGGCGCCGGCGTCGGACCGGGCGCCACGGAGCAGCCCGAGGGCCGTGATGACCATCGTCTTGCCCGCGCCGGTCTCACCCGTGACGACGGTCAGGCCGGGCCCGAGGCGGAGGGTGGCGTCGGTGATGACGCCCAGGTCGCGGATCCGCATCTCCTCGATCATCGTGTTGGTCCGTCCTGGTGCTGCACGGGGCCCCGCCACCCCTGGGTGGGCAGTTCGAACTTGCGGACGAGGCGCTCGGAGAACGGCGTCTGCCGGGTGCGGGCGAGGCGCACCGGGTTGTCGGAACGCCGCACCTCGACGCGCGCGCCGGGTGGCAGGTCGAGGCTCCGGCGTCCATCGCACCACAGCACGCCCGAGGCGTCGGTGCGGGTCAGCAGTTCGACGGCGAGGACGGACGTGGGCGCGACGACGAGGGGCTTCGCGAACAGGGCGTGGGCGCTGATGGGCACCATGAGCAGTGCCTCGACCTCCGGCCAGACGATGGGGCCGCCGGCGGAGAACCCGTACGCGGTCGACCCGGTGGGCGTGGCGAGGACCACGCCGTCGCAGCCGAACGAACTCACCGGGCGGCCGTCGACCTCCATGACCACCTCGATCATGCGTTCGCGGTTCGCCTTCTCGATGGCGGCCTCGTTCAGCGCCCAGCTGCGCCCGAGGAGGGTGTCGCCCTGCCAGACGAGGACCTCGATGGTGGTCCTCTCCTCGACGGTGTAGCTGCGGTCGGCGACCCAGCGCACCGTCTCGGCGAGATCGGCCCGCTCGCTCTCCGCGAGGAAGCCCACATGCCCGAGGTTGACGCCGAGCAGCGGGATGTCGGCCTCCCGCACGAGCTCGGCCGCGCGCAGGATGGTGCCGTCGCCGCCGAGGACCATGACGAGTTCGACGTCGCCGAAGTCGACGCCGTCGCCCAGCTCCTCGGCGGGCGCCGCGAGGGCCCCGTACTCGTCCTGGAGATCGGCGAGTTCCTCCTGCCGCATGACGGGCTGGAGCCCGAGGGCGTGGAGGCGGGTGCATGCCTCCTGCGCCGCAGCCATCGCGTTCCTGCGGCCGGTGTGCGCGAGCACCAGGATTCGTCTACTCATCAAGCTCCGTCTGATTGGTCGGTCGGGGCGGCGGGAAGAGTGCTGCCCGTGCGAGTGCCTGTTCCGTCAACCGGTCGAGCTCCCCCTCGATCCTAGGCACCATCGTCCGGGTCGGCATCTTTATCCACACGAAGTACTCCAGATTGCCATCCTGCCCGGGCAGTCCGCTCTGTTCCACTCCGGCGATCTCCAGCCCGCCCTCGAGGGCACTGCGCAGCACGCCCGCCACCGCGCGACGACGGGCCTCCGGCGACGTGACGACGCCGAGACGGTTCAGACCGCTGCGACCCACCTCGAACTGGGGCTTCACCATCAGCAGCAGGTCACCGCCCGGGAGCGTGGCGCCCGCCAGGGACGGCAGGACCAGCCGGAGGGAGATGAAGGACAGGTCCGCAACGGTCAGCTCGACCGGTCCCCCGATGTCCGCGGGGTCGAGGTGGCGGATGTTCATGCCCTCGAACACGTGCACCCGCGGGTCGTCGCGCAGCTGCTGCACGAGCTGCCCGTGGCCGACGTCGACCGCCGCGACCTCGCGCGCGCCGCGCCGGAGCAGGACGTCGGTGAACCCGCCGGTGGACGCCCCGGCGTCGAGGCAGCGCCGACCGGCCGGGTCGACGCCGGGGAAGGCGCGCAGGGCGCCGTCGAGCTTGGTGCCGGCGCGGCTCACGTAGTCCTCGCCCTGTCCCTCGACGGAGAGCGCGACCCCGGCCGGGACGGGGGTCGAGGGCTTCCGTGCCACAACACCGTCCCGGAGCACCCGGCCCGCACCGATCAGCTGGGCCGCGTGCGAGCGGGACCGCGCGAGCCCCCGGGCCACGAGTTCCTGGTCAAGCCGTGCCATGGGCTCCCGCCCGGCGGAGCGCACGGTCCGGATCCAGTTCGCCGCTGAGGCGGTCGTGGACGTCCAGGTACACGCCGGCGTGGTCCGCGACGGGGAGGTCGCCGAGCCCCTCGAGGAGGCCGAGGATCTGCTCGACGGTCGTGTCGGCCGTCCCTGACGACGGCGTCCCGTCCCCCGGAGCGGCGGCCTGCGCCTCGTTCATCCGATCCCTCCCTGGTGCACTGCTCGTCCGGTTCGTCCTGCTCCCACCCTAGTCAGCGGTCTCGAAGCGCACGGCAGGCACGGCCGCCGTCGCCTCCGGGTGGGCGGCCCACCAGGCGGCGCAGGCGGCGCGCCAGCTGTCGACGTCGTCCTCGCGTCCGGTGATGGTGACCGTCGCGTCCGAGACCCGGGCCGTCGACCCGCCGCACGTGGCCGCGCCATCGGCGCGGGTGATCGCGGGGTAGGCCTCGTACAGGGCGGCCAGGGATTCGAGGAGATAGTCCGGTCGCTCGTCGGTGCGTGCGGCCAGCGCGGTCCTGACGGAGTCCACGCCCGTGAGGACCAGCGCCGTGGCCATGCCGGCCCGGTTGCCGCCCAGGATGTCCGTGTCGAGGCGGTCCCCCACCACGAGGGCGCGCTCGGCGCCCGAATGGTGCGCGGCCGTCCGGAAGAGGGCCGCCTCCGGTTTGCCGGCCACCACGGGCGACCGGCCGGTCGCGGCGGCCACCGCAGCGACGAGGGTCCCGTTCCCGGGTGCGAGCCCGCGCGCCTGCGGGATGGAGAGGTCCGTGTTGGTCGCCACCCACACGGCGCCGGCGGCGACGGCGTACGCCGCCTCCGCGAGGTCCTTCCACCCGAGGGCGGGCGAGAATCCCTGGATCACGGCGTCCGGCTCGTCCTCCGCCGATCCCACGACGACGAGCCCCTGCTGCCGCACGCACTCCGCGAGGGGCTCGCTGCCGACCACGAGCACCGGCGAGCCGGGGGGCACGAGGCCGGCCAGCAGTTCGGCGCCGGCCAGCGCGGACCCGAAGACCTGCTCGGCACGGGCCGGCGCTCCCAGCTCCCGGAGGTGGGCGGCCACCTGCTCGGAGGAGCGCGACGCATTGTTCGTCACGTAGGCGAGGCTCTTGCCCTCCTCGGCGAGCCGGTCCAGGGCGGCGGTGGCCCCCGGGATGGCGTGCGGTCCGGCGTACACGACGCCGTCGAGATCGGCGAGCACGCCGTCGTGGGCGTCGATCAGGCGGTCAGTCATCGACGGCATCCTGGGACGGCGCCGGCTCGGACGCCGCGGAGAACTCGACGGAGGCCGACGGGGCACTCACGGCGCCGGCGGCCCTGGCGGCCTCGGCCTCCTTCGTGCCCTTGGTGCCCTTCGCGCCCTCGGCGGTCGACGGCTCGAGATCCGCAGCCCCCGCATCATCCATGCTGAACAGCATCTCGGCCTGCAGCGGCTGCGCAGAGGCCGCGGACTCGCCGGCCGGAATGGCATCGACGGGTACCGGTCCTGCGCCTGCAGCCTCGCCCTCTGCTCCGCCGTCGTCCTCCACGGACGGCTCGTCCCTCGCGGTCCCTGCGTTCCCCACGGACGAGACCTCCTCGTCCGTCGGCACTGCGGCCGCGTCGTCCGTCAGGGCGACGACCGTCTGCACGCCGCCGGTCGGCGAAGCATCTGCAGGTTCCTCGGTCTGCGCCGGAGCATCGTCAGGCTCTCGCTGCCCCTCGTGGAGGTCCTCGGCCGCAGCGCCGTCCAACGCGCCCAGGGGAAGCTGGTCGTCGTCGGCACGATCCTCGACTGCCGGCCCGTCGCTTCCCGGTCCTTCGGCATCCGTACCCGCGGGCGCGGCGGCCGGTGCACCGAGGACTTCGACCACCTTCGGCACGACGACGGGAGCGGGCTCGTCGTCCTCGCCGAGGTCGATGATGTCGGGCTCGAGCTCGTCGTCCAGGCCGAGGGCCTTCTCCGCGACCCGTGCCTGGCGCCGCCACTTCTCGGACTCACCGGTCCGGCCGGCCGCGTCGAGTGCCGCCGCGTAGGCGCGGAACAGGCGGGGGGTGAAGGAGAACGCCCGGTGCAGGTCGAGCTGGGGGATCTCCAGCGCGGCGACGGCTGCGTCGGGCTGACCCAGGTCGGTGCGCGCACCGGACACCACCATGGCGAGTTCCGCCTTGCCCGCGGCGTCCAGCGACTCGGCCTCCTCGCTGCGGGCCAGGTCCAGTGCCCTGTCGGGACGCCCCAGGCCGCGCTCACAGTCGGCCATCACAGGGAGGTGGACGTTGGATCCGCTGATCCTGCGGAATGTCCGGAACTCACGCAGTGCTTCCCCGTAGTGCCCCGCGCCGTATGCCGTCAGTCCGACGGCTTCCCGGACGGCGGCCAGACGGCCGCCGCGGCGGCTGGCCGCGAGGGCATGCTGGAAGGCCAGCTCGGGGTCGATGTCGAGGAGCCTACCCGCCATCACGAGGTGCTTGGCGACCCACAGGGCGCTTCGCTCCTCGAGGTTGCGGATCTGGGCCCGCGTCACACGGTCGAGTTCGTCGCCCTTCACGTCCTCGTCGATCTCGGGAGAACGCTCCCGATCCGGTCGGTTCGCACTGCGAAGATCCCGCGCGTTGTGGGGGCGCGACGCCGCGGACTCGTCCGGTCCGTAGCCCTGCGAGCGGTCGCCGTCCCGGCGCCCGGTACCGGCGCCCCGCTCCTGGCGATCCGACGGCCGGCGGTGGGAATTCCCCCGCTCGGGCGAACGCCGCTGGCCGGCGGACTGTCCCTCCCCGGACGAGGATCGCGACTGCCAGGGACGCTCCCGTCCTTCGTCCGACCGCTTCGTCGGCGCCTGGCCGCGCCCGGACGGGCGGCTCTGCCGGTCCGAAGCGGACCCCGACGACGACCCACCGCGGGACGCCGATCCACGCAACCGGTCACCCCGTCCATCCTCCGGCCCTCCTGCGGAATGATCCGTCGAACGGGGCGCGGACCGGTCGGGTCCCTGGCCCTTGCGTTCATTCCACGGACCACGGGCACCGCCACCCTGGCCCGCCCTCTCGTCGCGCTGGCCCGCCCTCTCGCCGCGCGGGCGATCCGCGGGATCGCGCCGCTCGTTCTGACCGTCGCGTTGCGGCCGTCCGCTCCTGCTTCCCGTGCCGCGCGTATCCGACTGCCCCTTCCACGCCGGCCGGTCGCCGGATGATCGTCCTGCGCTGCCGCCCGACAACGGCCGCCCGGTCCGTGGGGAGCCATCGCCCGGGGCCCGGTCCACGCTCCCGGAGCTACCCTCTTCCCCTGCCCGGGGAGTCGACGGACGAGCAGCCTGGCCGCCCGACTTCGAGCCCCAGGAGTGACGGCGCTGGGGCTGACCGGACCCTTCCCGACTGCCGTCCGGCGTCTGATCCGACCGGCGGGGGTCTCCGTCTCGTCCGGCGGTGTGCTCCTGCTCAGCCATGGCAGCGCGGTCCTCTCATCGGGTTCCGGCATCTCTGCCGGCGGGTCTCTATTGTGCTGTGGGTACTTCTGGTCACGGGGTACTACTCATCTATGGAACCACGAAGCGGCCGGCGCCACTCCATCGTGATGCCGGGATCCGCCCGTTGTGATACACGCCTCGGTGGGCCGGCGTCCCGGTCCCTGCACGGGTGGTGGTTAACGGGAAAGACCCCACCGTGGGGTGGGGTCTTTCCGTTGAATGGTTGTCCGGCGGTGTCCTACTCTCCCACACTCTCTCGGGTGCAGTACCATCGGCGCTGTGGGTCTTAGCTTCCGGGTTCGGAATGGGACCGGGCGTTTCCCCCAC